>NZ_JACJDS010000002.1:0-204023 GCF_014163635.1 Pseudoalteromonas sp. SR44-8 | reverse complement strand
AAATAAAGCGCTAACTGCGTTATAATTTTTTCAAGTAGAACAACTACATGTCAAAATTTACGCCTTGTTATCACTGTATTTATCTGTCGCTATAAATGGTCAGTAACTTAACACGATTGGTATTACAAGCACACAACAATCATAGCGACTGCAGCAGCTAAACCAACCAGCCATGATAAAGAACGCAGTACGTCTAAATTTAGATAGTAAAAAGCACAATATAGAACGCGGGCAATAATATGAGTAATGGCTAATAGCTCAGTAACTTGGTGGACATTATTGGTGCCCAGCACGGTGGCTAACGCTACAGCAAACACGGCCAATGATTCAAAACAATTTTGATGTGCTGCCAGCGCCCTTGCGCCAAATCCGGTGAGCTTAGACTGTTGCTCTCTTGGGTGCTTATTATCGTAGCCATCGAGCTTGTTCATTGCAAATGCCACGGGGGCCTTGGCAAAGTAAGGCATCAGTACAGCAAGTAGTGCGCAAATAAGTAATATCGTCATCGTTACTCCTAATCATAGTTTTCATTAACTTAGCACAGCTAAACTGATCGCGTAATTGACTTGAGTAATAAAAAAGCCGCAATGACTTATATGAAATAAATACAAGGCATTGCGACTAACAATAACATCGCGATAACTATAGCCCAAAAAGTTGGATTTGCAGCTGTGGCATATTGTCGCAGCAAAGATATTTTCATTTTATGGAATCTTAGTTCGCTTTAGAGCCCTGGCACTGGTAACTTATCCGCCTCTGTGAATTGCTGTTTTTTCATTATGACTTGGATCTTTTTAACTATTTTAGCCGCTTTTATGCAGTCGTGGCGCAACGCTTTACAAAGTAAACTAAGTGCGCATGTGAGTGTTGCAGGCGTCACCTTAGCGCGCTTTATACTTGCAAGCCCACTTGCTTTGGCATACCTCATTTCATTATATCTCTATCAAGATGCCCCCTTGCCCACCTTCAACCTAGCTTTTATTAGCTACATTGTCGGCGCGAGCATAGTGCAAATTATTGCAACAGGATTAATGGTGACGTTATTTAAAATGAATAACTTTGCTGTTGGTGCTGGTCTTGCAAAAAGTGAAGCTCTCGTTGCGGCTATACTAGGAGTATTATTTTTTGGCGCGACGCTATCTTTATTAGGCTGGCTTGGCGTGTTTATTGGCTCAATTGCAGTATTACTATTAAGTGGAATTGCTAACATTAAGCACTTTAGCTTAAAAACAGCCTTACTAGGCTTGGCCTGTGGGACAGCATTTGCACTTTCCTCATCATGGATACGCGAAGCAAGCCTAAACTCAGGTCTGTCGTTTCCTTATTCCGCAGCATGGGTTTTACTGCTTATTATCAGCCTGCAAACTATCATGCTATGTGGTTATATTACAGTAAGGGAACGCTCAACATTTCGCGCTATGTGGAACCATAAAAAAACCACCAGTGCGGTGAGTTTTTTTAGCTGCATAGGCTCGATTGGTTGGTTTAGTGCGATGAGTTTACAGCATGTTGCCTATGTCAAAACCTTAGGGCAAGTAGAAGTATTTTTTACAATCTTGATCTCAGTTTTATGGCTCAAGCAGCCTTTAAAACGTCAAGATACCGCAGGGCTGGTGTTAATTGCTATAGCCGCAGTATTAGTCATGTTACCTTCGATATAAACAACAAAGGCGGCTCACTGCAACGTGGCCGCCTTTCGATTTTTTAATTCACTGAATTAATGGCTGATTTTCAATGTGATAACGCCGCTAATAATCATTAATACACCGGCAATACGGCCGAATGTTGCTGCATCATTATAAAATAGTATCCCTACTAAAAATGTTCCTGCCGCGCCAATACCTGTCCACACAGCGTAGGAAGTCCCCATCGAAATATCACGCTGTGCCAGCCATAACATAAAACCACTGGCGACCATAAACGCCACTGCAATGCCAATACCTAACCAGCGATGTTCACCCTCTTGCGACATTTTTAATCCTACAGGCCAGCCAATTTCCAGCAAGCCTGCAATAATTAAATAAATCCACGCCATTAATTTTCTCTCTTTTTCAATATTACATCGTACAGATCTTCACGACGATCTTTTAAGTTACGCACCGTGCCTTCACTGTGCAGAACTTTTAATTTATCCATATCTAAATCACTAAATAACAGCATTTCAGTATTGGGGGTTGCTTCATTAAGCGTAGCATCATGAGGGAACGAAAAATCAGACGGTGTTAATACCGCTGATTGTGAATACTGCACATCAAGACTTTCAACTTCTGGTAAGTTACCTACCGATCCGGCAATAACCACGTAGCATTCGTTTTCAATGGCCCGCGCCTGCGCGCAGTGGCGTACTCGTAAATAACTATTTTTGGTGTCGGTCCAAAATGGCACAAACAGAATATCGAGACCTTGTTTTGCTAAAATACGTGACAATTCAGGAAATTCAACATCGTAACAAATTTGAATACCCACGCGTCCAGCATCAGTATCAAATACCGCAATTTTGTCACCACCTTGAATCACCCAGTCATTTTGTTCATGAGGCGTGATATGAATTTTACGTTGTTCGTCAATTTTACCACTGCGATGGCATAAATAACTGACATTATAGATTTTATCGCCTTCAGCAAGCGGCATTGAGCCGGTGATAATATTCGCATTATACTCAATCGCCATACGCGACATCGCATCACGAAAAGTCTCCGTGTATTCGGCTAAATAACGAATAGCCTCGGTCTGATTTCTTTGCTCTGTAAGCCCCATTAGTGGCGCATTAAAAAACTCCGGAAAAAGAATAAAATCACTTTTGTAATCAGACACTGTGTCTACAAAATATTCGACCTGCGTGAGCATTTCTTCAACCGACTCAACACTGCGCATTTGCCATTGCACTGCGCCTACTCGCACTATCGACTTCGTTGATTCAAGTACCGTGTCGGTCGGTTCAAACATAATGTTATTCCACTCAAGTAGCGTGGCATAACCCACCGAATTTTGATCTTCCGGTAAATACTTTTTAAGTAAGCGTTTAACCTGGAAATCATTCGACAATTGAAAACTTAAAATTGGATCATACAGCTCTTTATGATCGACTTTGGCAATATATTCTGTTGGACTCATGTCACTGCTATGATTGTAATAACGCGGAATACGTCCGCCCGCCAAAATAGCCCGCAGATTATACTGACGACATAATTCTTTACGCGCATCATAAAGCCTGCGCCCTAAACGCATACCACGATGAGTAGGCGAAATAACCACATCTAAGCCATACAGCGCATCACCATCGGGGTCACTAAATACCCGGTCATGGCCGTCAACAATATCTTCATAGGTGTGCGGATTAGAAAAGCGCGTGTAATCAACTTGCACACTCAACGCAATCCCTACCAGCACGCCATCATCCACCATGCCCAACTGCCCTTCAGGGAACTGGTCAATCAGTCTAAATATAGTATGGCTTGGCCATGCACCACCTAAATCTGGATAAGCCTGATCCATCAAAGTTTTTACTTGTGGATACTGCTCTTTAGTTAAATTACAAATCTCAAGATGGGTTTTTTCTGCCGACATACACAACTCCTTTAGGCGTAGGACATTAAATTTGATAGTTCAATACGCGCATAATACGTGATCAGCTCTGAACGCTTGCTTAGTGCAGCATACCTAGCGCTGGTTTATTTTTAAGATAGCACCAACAACAGTGTTGAAGTAAGTATAAGTAGGTATAAATTTTTAGTTTTACAGCTCTTTGCTCAGCTAACATTAACGCTGGTTTAGCGGTTTTCGACCTAAAGCTTAGGTTAATTGCACTTTATAAGAGTAAAAGTAATGGCCGAAATCAAGCGGCCACTACCTCAAAACAAGGTGGCTTTACTCATTTAAAGCTCATTTGCAGGTAATATTGTGATCTCATGCATTAGTGTTTGCGGTAATAGCGGCGTTGGTTTTGCAGCTACGTAGTCATCAAATCCTGCGCGATAAAATGGCGATAGTGGATGACCTGACTGGCCACCGGGAATGGCCATTATGGCGTTTTCTAAATGCCCAGGTTGAGCAATAAATCGCTGTGACGCACCAAAACTACGCCCCTGCACTGCTGGCATATAACTGTCGCCAAATCCTGGCGCTGTCGGCATATTTAATAATTTACTTAGTTGTGGTATTTGCTGTGCGAATGGATGCTCAATAACCAATTCATTAACTGTCCCCCACTGCCAACCTTTTAAGTTACTGCCAAACTCTTTACTTAAATTACTGACAACTTGACTAAATGAATCAGTTAATTGTGCATCCCAATCAGCAAATTGTGGATTTAACCAGCTATCTGGTTGCTGTTCAATAAGCTGCCATATTGCCGGCTCTAAATCACGTTTAACATACTTTAATGAACCGCCCTGAGCCTGTAAATTTGCTTGCATAGCCGTAAATACACTATTGATAACTTCATCACGATAACGCCTAACCAGCGTGTAGCCTATTGACATTGCACAGGCGCAACCTTGCCAGTTATCTAACTCTTTTATGTACTGCTGATTAGCCGAACTATTTCTATTAAGCTGTTGCAGCAATAAGTTATGCCACGGTTGTAAAAAGCGCGCCTGATTATCATGCTGCAACTGGTTAAAATTAGCTTCATTAAAATGTTGCTTTTCATATAATCTATCACGAATTTGACTCGATCGTGCTCCCAAGGCATAACCACCATTACCAAAACGCTGGTCATCCAAAGCCGATACAACGCGAGAGTTCCCAGTCCATAAACGGCCATCAACAGGATTTTTAACTTCCGGCCTTTGCTGTTCATTATGCTGCCAAAGTGTTGAGTAGTCATTTTCCTGAACAGCTAGTTCACTGGGCTTAATACGCCCTGGAATGGCTCCCATATTTTTCCAACCCGCATTGCCTTGGCTATCTACCACCATTAAGTTTTGTACTGGAATACCCACTTCACTGGCAATCAGCAGCGCGTCATCGACAGTGGTTGCTTGTTCTAATTTCAATAAATCCATATCGACTGCATAAGGTTGATGGCCAACCCAGCTAAGCGCATAAGGCTTGCCATTTATTTCTCGCACTGGACCATACTCACTCAATGTCAGCTTATATTCTTCAATTGACCCATCGGGTAGTGCTATTTGCTCAACTTCTTGCCATGTTTTACTGTTATCAGTTAATGCTACCCAATCGGCAGTATCGAGGTAACCATTAGTAAATCCCCACGCAATATTGTTATTAGTTCCCACCACAATTGCTGGTGCGCCAGGCAAGGAAACCCCTGTCACTTGGCTCACTTTTCCTGACATTGCATAGTTAAGTTGCGCACGATACCAAATAACCGGCACCGCCATCGACAAGTGCATATCATCCGACAGCATCCCAGCACCTGTGGTAGTTAACTGCCCAGTCACCGCCCAGTTATTACTACCACGTTCTTGATTTGCATCAATCCTGAGTAAAGCTTGTAAGGTTTGCTTAGGAAATTCAGGAATAGTTAAATTATAAGGTGCGAGTGTGCTGCCATCTAAAGCCGCTTGATATTGACTGGGTTGAGTTAAAAAACTGACCATTTCTGGGCCATAAATATCGGCAATTTGAATTAACGCTTGGTCACGTTCAAAGGTCGCCGTTTGTAAATCTAAGTACATACTGTAAATCACTAACAAACAGTCTTCACTGCGCCAAGGCTTTTGCTCAGCGCCTGTTAGTAAATATTCAAAACTGCTAAAGCCTACCTGTGCTAAGCCTTCGTTAACGCCAGCGGCATAACTTGTTAATAGTGCTTGATCTGCTTGAGGCAATTGCTCAACAATCGCAGCGCTGCGTTTTCGTAACTGGTGGAAGCGCATTTTTTTATCCAAACCTAATGCTGCTTTACCAAACAGTTCACTCAATTCACCTGCAGCATTACGGCGCAACAAATCCATTTGAAAAAATCGGTCTTGACCATGTGCGAAACCTAAACCATACGCAGCATCAAGGCGGTTCTCAGCTGAAATAACTGCTTGACCCAGTTGGTCTCGGGAGATTTTTACCGCTTGGCTGACGTGGTTACTACGCCCATTACCATCAAGCGCCGGTAAGCTAACTGACAGTACACCATAAATAACTGCTGTTGCAGCTAATCCTAAAATTACGATTGCTAACACCAACCACTTGATAATTTTAAACATGAACCAGTCCTTTTACTCTTGATTAGCTCTATCATAACCATAGTTTTATGAAAAAAGTGCGGTAATTTAAATAAAAAAGCAAATAGCTCAATTGATCGGACTATTTTTATTTCCGTGATAAATTGACTATAGTTGAACAGCCAAATATAAAAGCACAAGTCGCTAATGCCATTGTTAAAAACAGATGATCACAAACAAGTCTACAAATTTAAACTGATATTTTGGTGCTCGCTCGTTTTTATTTTATTAATCAGTTTAGTGCTTGATCAGATCAGTTATAAACGTGCCCAAGAATCTCATCGACTATTAATTTTATCTGAAGTAAGTAGCTACCGTACTCAACTTGAATCAACATTAGTATCGAATATTCAATTGGTGCGTGGTTTAGCTGTTGCAGTTGCTGCAGAGCCTAATTTAGATCAACAACGTTTTGCCCAAATTGCCGCACCATTATTCGACACCTCATCTGAATTACGCAATATCGGTGGTGCACCTAATATGGTGATCCGCATGACTTACCCATTGGCAGGCAATGAAAAAGCCATAGGGCTAAACTTTTTAGAGAACAAAGCACAACGTGCAGATGCAATTCGTGCGCGTGATAACAATGAAATAGTTATGGCAGGCCCACTTACATTAGTGCAAGGTGGTGAGGCATTAATTGCCCGAGTCCCTGTTTACCTTCCCCCTGACAACCATTTTTGGGGACTGCTCTCGGTGGTACTCGACATAGACAAAATATATGAAAGAGCGGGTATTTTCGAACTAGAAGAAGACTATGATGTCGCCATCCAAGGACGCAATGGCTTGGGTCTAAAAGGAGAGTTTTTCCGTGGTAAAGCGGATATTTTAGAGCGTAACCCTCTGGCATTTACTTTAACCTTTCAAGGTGGCGAGTGGGAAATTTTTGTTACTCCTAAAGTTGGTTGGGCACCTCCAAATTCTGCGATTTGGCCGCTGAGATTAGCAATATTTACTATTTGCGGGCTATTAATTTTAGCCTTTTTATTATTCTTAAAAATGCTCAATCGCCAGCTAAGAAATGAAAAAATGCTAGTGACAATGAGTAGTCTTGCAAAAATTGGCGCTTGGTCATTTAACCTTGAAACACAACAAGTATATTGGTCAGATATGACCAAAAACATTTTCAAATATCCACTAGACGAACAACCGAATTGGCCAACGAACTTTACTTACTTTAAAGAAGGCGAAAGCCGTGACACGATAAAAAAGCTCGTTGAGCGAGCGATTAAATATGGTGAAAGTTACGAAGTTGAGCTCGAAGTTATCGATTCTAAAGGTAATGCTTTATGGGTGTTAGTGCATGGTGAGGCCGAAATCCGTAATGGCCGCTGTATTAAGATTTTTGGCTCTTTACAAGATATAAACGTCCGTAAATGCATTGAATTAGAAAGCAGTAAAACCGCTTTGCACAACGAGGTACTCGCCTCACTTACCGTTAATAACGCAGTGCTAACTGGTAATTTAAAACAAGCAAAAGATATTATTACACAATCAATTTGCGATGCATTCAATGTTGAACGTGCCAGTATATGGCTGTTCAATGATGCAAGAGATCAACTGCAATCATTTGCCCATCATGGTAAACACGGCCCAGATAACACCGTGTTACCAGCATGGCAGCAAACTGAGTTAAATAATTTTTTTACAGCCATTGATAACCAAGCTGTGATCCGCGCTTCAAATGCACTGAGCAATAAATTTACAGCCCCGCTTACAGCGCTCTATTTAGCTCCTTTCGACATAAAATCAATGCTTTGTGTATCTATCCCTACAGGAAGCGGGGCGATTGGTATTGTTTGTGCTGAGCATTGTCAGTATCCGCGGGTATGGTCGCGTAACGAAGAAAGCTTTTTAATTGCCGTTGCCGCTTTAATTGGCAGTTTATATTCTAGCGAGCAACGTATAGAAACCGAGCAACAATTAGTCACAGCAAAAGAAGCAGCGGAACAAGCTGTAACCGCTAAAGGTGAGTTTTTAGCGAGCATGAGCCACGAAATTCGCACCCCGATGAACGGTGTGCTCGGGATGCTTAATATTGTGCAACAGACTAAGTTAGATCCTCAGCAAGCGCATCATATTGAATTAGCACAATCATCAGCGCAATCGCTGCTTAATATAATTAACGATATTCTGGATTTTTCAAAAATTGAAGCTGGTAAATTAAATATCGAAAAGATTGCTTTTAATTTACCGAAATTACTCGGTGAAGTGGTCGAGTCATTTGCCCTTAAAGTAGAGCAACATAATACTAAACTGATTTTAGATGCCACTAAAATTAATGTAAATAAGATTGTTAGTGACCCAAATAGGCTTCGCCAAATTATTAATAATTTACTCGGTAATGCCGTTAAATTTACTCATAATGGTGAAATTATCGTGAGCGCAAACTTAAAAAATACCACTAACGGGACTTTTTTAGATTGCTCAATTATTGATACCGGTATTGGTATTAAAGCCGACAAACAAGCTTCATTATTTGATTCTTTCACTCAGGCCGATACCTCAACTACTCGCCAATATGGCGGCACAGGGTTGGGCCTGGCGATTGTTAAGCAGCTTTGTAATTTGATGGATGGAGAAATCAATATCACGAGTGTTTATGGCCAAGGCAGTACCTTTACTTTTTCCATTAAAGTACAGCCGCTACTGGGTAAAGAACAAGACTTACCGAGTCATTTAATTAAAAACAAACATATTTTAATTGTCGATACTTGCCCGTTAAATAGCTCAATTGCGCAAAAACAGCTAAACGTGTGGGGAGCGCGTGCGCATATCCTCAAAAACTACCTAGCCTTGAGTTATTATCTCAATTCGAGCGATGAATTGATTGATGCTGTGCTGCTTGATTATAGCTTTTTTCAGCAAGCCGACGCTGCTGCAATTAATGCATTGAAAATTTACCTAAGCGAGCATCACGTAAAACTGATCCTTATGGCGCCAATGAGTTTCTCACAAGAAGCACATGCAAACTTGCCAATCGAAGCCGATTGCATGATTTTTAAACCACTAACGCCTTCGGACTTGTTTGATTCTTTGGCGAATGAAAAATTTATCGAGCAACAACAAAATAACAATGCACTACCAGCAAGTATTGCAATCAACAATACACACTTTGTAAATCAAGACAAAATCCTGCTGGTAGAAGACAATAAAGTAAATCAAGTCGTTGCCTGTGCATTACTAAAACAAGCAGGCATTAATTTTGATATCGCTGAAAATGGTCTGGAAGCTATTGAAAAACTAAAAAGCAAAACCACAGAACCATACAAGCTATTGTTAATGGACTGCCAGATGCCAGAAATGGATGGTTACCAAGCAACTAAGGCAATCCGTAATGGGGATGCGGGTGAATACTACAAAAACGTAACTATTATTGCGTTAACCGCAAATGCTATGCAAGGCGATAGAGATAAATGCCTCAGTGCAGGAATGACTGATTACCTAACCAAACCACTCGATTTTGATGCGCTTAATCCGAAACTGCAACAATGGCTTGGTAAACAATAAAGGTGTAAGCTAAGGCATAACAAAAAGAAGGATTTATTATGCAACTCACTGCTATTGAACAACGTGTGATCGGCTGCCTACTTGAAAAACAAAGCACCACACCAGAGCATTACCCGCTGTCACTAAATGCATTGACCAATGCGTGCAATCAAAAATCGAACCGAGAGCCAGTGCTCACGCTCAGCGAAACTGAAGTACAAGAGGCGCTAGACTCGTTAGTTTCCCAGCGGTTAGTTACATTAGACGAAGGGTTATCTGGACGCGTAACTAAGTTCGCACATCGCTTTTGCAATACTGAATTTGGTAATTTACAGTTAACGGAGCAACAGCGCGCTATTATTTGTTTAATGCTGCTACGTGGCCCACAAACCCCTGGTGAATTAAGAACACGCAGTAATCGGCTCGCTGAGTTTAATAATGTTGCTGAAGTTGAGTCGGCATTAAATGCCTTGATGACTGCCGAACATGTGACTAAACACCCACGAGAACCCGGCAAACGTGAAAGCCGTTACAGCCATTTATTTGCTGATCCACAAAGTGCTGTTGCAGTAGAACCACCTGAATTGCCAGCACTCAAAGCTGACGAGTTGAATGAGTTACTTGCTGAAATTGATGAGCTAAAAGCTGAATTACAAAAAATTAAGCTACATTTAGGGCTTTAAATTAAACCCTTTGAATTAGATAATAATTCCAATTACATTAAATAGAGATCATGCTTTTAAGCTAATTGGTATAACCATGACAACCAGTAATATTATTAGGAGAGCTCAGCATGCGCGCTGAAATAGTGGCAGAAATGAAAGTCCAGCCAAATATAGACGTCAACAACGAGATCACACGCCGCGTAAACTTTATAAAAAACCGTTTAGTGGCAGCACATTCACGCTCTTTAGTGCTGGGGATTAGTGGCGGTGTAGATTCATCTACCTGTGGTCGCTTATGCCAACTCGCCGTTAACGAATTAAATGCGCAGCAACAAACCGACAAGTATCAATTTATTGCGGTTCGCTTACCGTATGGTGTGCAAGCTGATGAAGCTGAAGCGCAATTGGCTGTTGATTTTATTCAACCAAATAAACGCCTAACAGTGAATATAAAACCCGCAGCAGACGGCATGCATGAGCAAGCATTAGCGGCAGTAGTAGGTTGCGGTGATGCACTGCCGGAACAAGCACAAATTGATTTTATTAAAGGTAATGTGAAAGCCCGCCAACGCATGGTCGCGCAATATGAAATTGCCGGACTGTGCCAAGGCCTCGTTGTTGGTACTGATCATAGCGCCGAGAACATTACTGGCTTTTATACTAAATTTGGTGATGGCGCATGCGACTTAGCGCCATTATTTGGCTTATCAAAACGCCAAGTACGCGCATTAGCCAAGCAGTTAGGTGCACCCGATTTACTCGTTAATAAAGCGCCAACCGCCGACCTAGAGTGTGATCGCCCAGGCCTTACTGATGAAGAAGCCCTTGGTTTAAGCTATGAACAAATTGATGACTTTTTAGAAGGCAAAGAAGTCAGTGACGAGGTAAGTGAAAAACTCATCGCAATTTATCTACGCACTCAACATAAACGCCAAGCTATTCCAACCATTTACGACGATCTTTAGGCTGTCATAAGCTCATAAACCGTAAATGACACTTCTAGGGCAATTAACAATAAGAAAAATGTGATTAATTGCCCGCTTTTCACTTTAGCACAAACATAAGCCCCTAACGGTGCTCCAACTACGACCACTGGAATAGCCGCTAATAAATACGACTGTATTTCGCTACTTAAGCTCTTGAAGAACCATACGTTAGCAATGCTTGCCACCACAGACGTTATTGCCATGATAATCACCGAGGTTGCAGTCGCTTTTTGAATATTAGCGTTGCAGGCGATAATCAATAACGCAAAAATAGCAATGTCAGCTCCTGAACCAACTAAGCCAGATGCAACTCCTCCAATAACAGCAACTAATGCAACTTTAAATGTACTAACGTGTATATCGGTTTGACTACATACATGTTGCACCCTGCTGTAAATACGCCATAAAAGAGTTAATGCGAAGCATATTAAAAGTACGCTAAATACTCCTTTAACCACCAGTCTTGGTAATTGATCGGCAATAAAAGTAAGGCTTAGTAATACGCCAACTAATGCAGCAGGAGCTGCGATTAATACCACTTGGCGATAATATGGAATACCAGTAAAAATAATGGTTAATGCGGCCGCACTCATACCAAAACTTTGAATCGCTAACGAGAATACTTTTGCCGTTACAGGATCTATTGCCAGTAACTTAGTAATCACAGGAAATGCTACTGCGCCACCACCAAGTGCAGTGCCACCAGCAACAAAAGACCCAAAAGCCATAGTCACAACAATGCTAAACTCTGCGATAACACTTTGTAGCGCAGCATTTGCGCCTTGCCAAGCAATTAATGAACAATACACGCCAGCAACAAATAACCAAGGGATCATACGCAGTTTATGGATCGGTTTAGGTGGTGATTGCATAGTTACAGATCATAAATTGAAGTTTTATTATTATGCCTGACAATCATCGCAGAGCAAATGATCGCAACTGTTCGTTACGGCGTACAAACAGATTGTTATATGAGTGCAATATCTTTGCAGTAAAGATGAAATAGTTCTGTAATTTAGTTTATAGTTGTTAGTAAACACATGGTAATCCAGCTCATCGCATTAAAAAACCTAAGGATTTGTATTTAGTTATGACATCGCCCATTTTAATAACAGGTGCCGGCCAACGTATTGGTTTAGCACTGGCAAAACATTTTATAGCCCAAGGGCAAGCTATTATCGTTACTTACCGAACTCGCCATCCCGCTATTGATGAATTATCTGCCCATGGTGCTGTATGTGTTTACGCAGACTTTAGCACTGACAACGGCATTAATGAGTTTGTCAGTCAATTAAAGCTGCACACAAATAGCTTAAAGGCGGTGATCCACAATGCCTCGAGTTGGGATTGCGAAGCGAATAATCCAGATAGCAGTACGCTATTTGATAACATGATGCGGATCCATGCTAAAGCACCTTACTTAATTAACTTAGCGCTTAGCGAGTTACTGTTAAATTTCCAGCAACAGCAGCAACACCCTGCTGATATCATTCATTTAACTGATTATGTTGTTGAAAAAGGAAATCCAAAGCATATCGCATATGCCGCAAGTAAAGCCGCCTTAGAAAATATGACAAAATCATTTGCAGCTAAGTTTGCCCCGAATATTAAAGTGAACGCTATCGCCCCTTCATTAATTATTTTTAATGATCACGATAGCGATGAGTACCGAGAAAAAACCCTTAAAAAATCATTAATGGGCATCGAGCCCGGTTGTCGCGAAATTATAAACAGCGTCGATTTATTGCTTAGCAGCCATTACATCACGGGACGTTCTTTACCCGTAGATGGTGGCAGACATTTAAAATAACGGATTAATCGAGAAATTTATGCACGATCAATTAAAAAATAGTTACCACGAAATTATTACTGCTGTAGGTGAAGATCCACAACGTGAAGGCCTATTAGACACGCCAAAACGCGCCGCCAAAGCGATGGAATATTTGACCAAAGGCTATCGTCAAACATTAGAAGAAATTACCAATAATGCGGTATTTACTTCTGATGCAGATGACATGGTTTTAATTCAAGATATAGAGCTTTATTCGATGTGTGAACATCATTTATTACCATTTGTAGGGCGCTGTCATATTGCTTATATTCCTAACGGCAAGGTGCTGGGTTTATCGAAATTTGCGCGTATTGTTGATATGTTTGCACGCCGCTTTCAAATTCAAGAACAACTGACTCATCAAATCGCTAAAGCGGTTGAAGAAGTCACCGGTGCTAAAGGCGTTGGTGTAATAGTGGAAGCAAAACATATGTGTATGATGATGCGTGGGGTTGAAAAACAAAACTCAAGTATGCGTACGTCGGTAATGCTAGGTAACTTCAGAGCCGATCCAAAAACCCGCAATGAGTTTTTACAACTTGTAAAAGGCTAATCCTATGGCCAATGCAATTATCCATGTAACTAACTTACGGCTGCGCACTTTTATTGGCTTTAATCCCGATGAACGTGAGAAAAAGCAGGATGTAGTGATCAATTTAGAAATTCACTATCCTGCTGAGCAAGCCTGTGAAACAGATCAAGTTGAACAAGCACTTAATTATAAAGTGATCACCAAAGAAGTGATTAGTATTGTTGAGCAAGGTCACTTTTTATTGCTTGAAAAACTAGTGGCAGAAATACTCAGTGTTTGCCATAGCCATAGCAGCGTGAATTATGCAAAAGTGCGAGTTGATAAACCTCACGCTTTGCGTTTTGCAGATTCAGTATCGCTAACACTCGATTGGAGTAAAGCTTAAAGCAACTTATCCAGCCCAACGGCAAAGGCTAGTACAAGCAAGTAACGTGCGCCTTTGCCAAGGGTAACCAGCCATAAAAATGTCCACCAGCGCACTTTAAAAATGCCCCCTACAACTGTTAGCGGATCACCAATAATTGGTAGCCATGCCAACAACAGGCTATAAACACCATACTTTTCAAAGCGCTCTGCAGCCTTATCGATACTTGCCTGTGACACGGGAAACCATTTCCGATCCTTAAAACGTATGACTTGCGTGCCTAACCAGTAATTAACGCAACTACCTAGTACGTTACCAACTGTGGCACTGAGCCATAACAACCAAAGTAAATATTCTCCTTTGGTCACCATTGCTGTGAGTACCACTTCTGATGAGCTTGGCAATAATGTTGCCGAAATAAACGCAGTAAAGAACAGAGTTAAATAAGCCATCTAAGCCTTTATTAATGCATATAAAAAACCCAGCATTTGCTGGGTTTGATAAAAATGAAGAGTAGTTTATTTTATCAATTGTAAGCTAAATGGGTAGTTAAACTCTTTACCGTCATTAGTTTTGATTGCGCCAATCACCACCATAATAAACGAGAAAATAGCGACTATAGGTAATAGAATTACCCCGATAACTGCAAACATCAAAATCAAACACACTATATATGCTATGAACATAGTGATTTGAAAGTTAAGCGATTTACGCCCATGTTCAGCCACTAATGGCATTTCGTCTTTTTTTATTAACCAGACAATCAGCGGACCGATGATACTACCCATAGGTATAATAAATCCGGCTAATGCGCTTAAATGACATAACATCGCCCACATACGCTCATCTTTACTCGTTATAACTGGTTCAACCTGTTGATTATCTTCCATTACCATCTCCTTATTTCGTTAATACCTATATGCTGACCTTTTTCAGTCTTAATGTCTAGATTTTAATCAGCGTCGTCGATACTGCTAAGCTCGAGCAAGTGTGCAAAACCACAACACTTAATTTAGACAAAAAATTAAGGCGTAACCTAAGTCACGCCTTAATTGTAAAACACTAAAATCAGTTATTACTTTTTAATACCAGCTAAATCTAAGATAAATGCATAATTTAGAGCTGTATCTTGAAGGCTTTTAAAACGCCCAGATGCGCCACCATGGCCTGCTTCCATATCAATTTTAAACAGTAATTTATTATCATCGGTTTTAAACTCACGTAATTTTGCAACCCATTTTGCTGGTTCAAAATATTGCACTTGAGAATCATGCAAACCTGTGGTGACCAACATATTTGGATACGCTTGTTTACTCACTTGATCGTACGGTGAGTAAGACAGCATATAATCATAATATAGTTTGTCATCTGGGTTGCCCCACTCGCCGTACTCGTTGGTCGTTAATGGTAAGCTCGCATCTAACATAGTGGTCACTACGTCAACAAATGGCACAGCCGCAACCATCCCCTGATAAAGCTCTGGTGCTTGGTTTGCCACGGCGCCCATTAATAAGCCGCCCGCACTGCCGCCCATCGCGAATATTTTATCTTGCGCACCATACTGCTGGGTAACTAAGCCTTTGGTTACATCAACAAAGTCATTAAAAGTATTCTTTTTATTGAGTAGCTTGCCATCTTCATACCAAGGACGACCGAGCATCTGCGAGCCACGAATATGCGCGATAGCAAATACAAAGCCTCGATCAAGTAAACTCAAACGGCTACTAGAAAAACTTGGATCCATGGTTGCCCCATACGACCCATAGCCATATTGTAACAATGGATTAGTGCCATCTTTTTTGAATTTATCTTTGCGATAAACTAAACTCACCGGTACTTTTACGCCATCTCGCGCAGTAATAAATAGTCGCTCCGATGCATAATTATCGGCATTAAAATCACCGATCACTTGTTGCTGTTTTAACAGTGTTTTCGTTGTGCTATTCAAATCGATATCATACGATGAACCAGGCGTCGTCATACTGGCATAATATACTCGTAAGCTTTCGCTATCTAATTCATTATTACCATATGTACTGACCATATAACTGCTGTCATTAAAGCTCAGCTGCTGTTCATCACCCGACTTTAAGTTGCGTATCGTTAAACGAGATTGCCCCATTTCACGCTCTTTATACACTAAATGGTCAGTGAACAAATCGATGCCTTCAAGCTTAATATCATCACGCGCGGCGATCAGTGTTTGCCAATTCGCTTTGTCGTGCGCTTTATCTTTATCCACCGTCATTAGCTGAAAGTTTACTGCGTTAAGGTTAGTGACTATGTAATAAGTATCACCGAGTTTAGCAATATCATATTCTAGGTTTTCTTCACGTTCAATTAAGCGCTTTGGCTGTGCCTTGACGTCATTAGCATCAATTACCGACACACCTGAAGCGTTAGTACTGCCATGCCAAATATAAATTTCTTGTTTATCTTTACTCTTACCAAGGCCAGTGTAATAACTTGTGTTAGTCTCTTCGTACACTAACTCATCTTGTGCTTGTGACGTACCTAAGGTATGGCGATAAACCTGATAACCTAACAATGTCTGTAAGTCTTTTTTAATGTAATAAAAAGTTTTATTATCATTCGCCCAGACGATATCACCATCTGTCCCTTCGAGCTTATCTTCTAGTAATTTACCGGTCTTTAAATCTTTCACTAAAATAGAGTAGATTCGTCGACTTACCGTGTCTTCACCATATGCTAATAAGTGACCATTTGGGCTGACAGATAAACCTGTTGCCGCGAAATAGTCATGGCCTTTTGCCAACTCATTTACATCTAATATAACGTGTTGATCAGTGCCCTTATCATCGCTACTGCGAACATAAGTCGGGTATTCATTATCCCCTCGCGTTTGCGATGAATAATAATAATCGCCACTTTTAGTTGGCACGGAGTCATCATCTTTTTGAATGCGCCCTTTTAACTCTTCAAACAAAGTAGTTTGTAAAGCTTTAGTATGCTTTAGCATCGCATCAGTATAGGTATTTTCTGCATTAAGGTGTGCTATGACAGCTGCATCTTTTCGTTCATCGTCACGCATCCAATAGTAATTATCGGTGCGCGTATCACCATGAATAGTCATTTCGAAAGGGATCTTATTGGCTACCGGTGCAGTTACATTAACCACTGCAGCTTCACTCTGTACAGCCTCGGATTTTATATTATTTTGTTCTGGAGCTTTATTACAGCCCGCTAAAATAGCTAACGACAAAGCCGCTAACGCAAATGATTGACGTGTTTTCATAGTATTCCCTAGAGTTATTATTATTCCACTACTAGCAATATATCTAACTAGCTGTTGATTACCTATATTAGTTTGTAAAGCAATGTAAAAAGGGAGCCTAAGCTCCCTTTATTTGATTAACTTTGCTCGTTAATCACTGATAATTAAAATGACTAACTAAACAATTAATTACTTTTGTTTTCGGCGGCGCATAAATGCAAATGGTGCAATAAGCAATGTTAACCATGCTAGTGAACCGCTGTCACCGTCATTATTATCGTCATCTTTGCCCACAATATTCTTTACTCGTATTTCAACATCAACAGCTTTAGAGTTATTACCCGCACTATCAACAGCGATAACACTAAATGTAAAGTTACGCTCATATTCATAATCAATACTACCTGCAACAACAATTTCACCCGCAGCATTAACAATGACTAAGTCAGTGCCTGACACAATAAACTTAGTAACAGGACTTACATCAGCATCTGGATCACTAAAGTTGAGTTTACCAATCACAGTGCCAAGCGCTGTATTTTCATCAACACTAAAGCGTTGATTATCAGCAATAACTGGCGTGTTTTCTAATGCGTCTTGCGCTACAGTGATTGTTACTTCAACAGCTGCAGATTGATTACCAGCACTATCCGTTGCGCTAACCATCAGCTTTATCTCAGGTGTTGCATCATAATCAACGTCACCCGCCACTGTGATTTGGCCAAGTTCATCAATTGCAATACCGTTATGACCTGCAACTGTGTAGCTTACAATTGGTGTTACTGCTGTATCTGGATCAATAGCACGTATTTGACCAATCACAGTGCCTACCACGGCATTTTCTTGCACTTTAAAAGTTTGCCCGGCTTCGATAATTGGCGCAACTTCTGCTCCTTCATCAGCGACATTTAACACGTTAATCGTCACAATTTCAGCAGCTGACTGATGACCATCTTCATCAATTGCGACTATCTCTAACGTAATAGTACTTTGCTCTTCAAAATTAAGTAGTTGAGCAACGGTTAGCATCCCCGTATTATCAATCGTGATTGCATCACTTCCCGCTACAGTAAACATAGTGATTGAACTGTTATCTGGATCTGTGAAAGCTAATTGAGCAAATGCGGTAGCTACTGGGGTGTTTTCTGCAACAGAGAATACTTGGCCAGAATTTATAATTGGGGTTACTTCGCTCGCTTCATCTGCAACATTGGTAATGTTAATAGTAATAACAGCAGGCTCTGATGTATTTCCCAAAGTATCGATGGCAACAACGACTAGTTCAGCGATGTGCTTACCAACTTCAAAATCAACTAACTCGCTGTTTGATACAAGAATTTGCCCTTTATTATCAACACTAAAGCCTTGATGAGTTTGCGATTGCACATAAAACTCAGCAATCGCTAAATCTCTATCTGATTCCACAACACTCAAGGTGCCAACGAGATGGCCGTTTTCCGCATTTTCAACAACATCAAATGATGCATTTGCAAGCTTAGGAGCCTGCGTTTTTGGTAACACTAAGTCTTCAGCAGTCACTAATTTCAGTACATCTTGTAATGACGATGCTGTAAAAGCAAATGGCGCACTAGCATTCACAATCGCTTTTTCACCTGGCGCAAGTTGATTTACGACTGTATCACTGCCATCCACCGCAGTTAAACTCACTGACGCTGAAGAACTAAAGGTCGTAGCGCCAACTAGACTATCTGTTTCAAAGTACACGCCGCCGCCATAAGATGGATAGCCTACAGATGCCTTAATATTTAACGGATCACCTAAATTATCACGTGTTAACCCAAGTGTGCTGCTACATACCGAGAAGGTAATGGTATCTGCACCGGCTGATTGATATAACGGTGTCAAAAACCGAAGCGTTTCTGCGCCAGCGTCATCGATAGTACCAATAACAGTACGTGAACGCCCTGGCGAAGTCGTTTTACGACCTCGGTCATTGTAGTTCTGCATAAGGAAGTCATAGGCACCATCGTTGTTGGTGTCTATATCTAAACGATAACCTGCTTGGAATACATGAGTGATCTCATCACGTAACTGAATCGATGCTGTAACTAATACACCAGATTCACATCCTTCAGCTGCTATTGCATTGAATGTCGTTGCAAGAATATTGAACGGTGCCTCTGCTGCTGACTTAACTTTACCAGTTGCAACAATATTTTCTGTCATTGTTGAAACTGTTGTTGCCCCGGTATTCTCAACGATAAGTTGCATCTCATTGCCAACCACTTCCGGAGCAATACTTAATTCACTAGCCGCTTTTGGTAGCGCATGATAAACAACATGTAGCGCATAATCTGAATCAGTATCATCCACATCGTCAAACACTAAGGCGCCGTCAAACTCTGCGAGCGTTAATGCGGCGCTTCGTGCAGCTACCGACTCGGCATCAAATGGGTTTTCCAGTTTCCACTGATGCAATTTACTGGGATCAACAGTTAGCGTTACATCAAACTCAGTAGTTTGACCTGCGGGAATTGTTACGCTGGCTGGAATATCCCAACTGATTGCACCGCTGTTTTTATCATTTGCGTAACGTGCTTCAGTCCGTAATTTGTAGGTTTTTTCTTGTGTCGAGAAATTTTTCACGGTGACTGTTTTGCTGATTGACCTAACGCCAGTAAAATTTTCTAAGCCAAACGATAATGCCGCTTGTTTAGTTTTAAACTCGGTATTATCAACCCATGCTGCAACAGGCAGATTAACCGCTTTTTCAACGTTAACTAAACCAGCACCAATCATACTAATTGGTGCTAATTCAGAATCTGGATTTGTGCTAAGCGGCTCATTAGTCACATTTAGATCTGCCGTATTCATTAATGTTGCTTTAATTTCAAAGGCATTACGCTGTGGGTGCGCTGCGCGTACTAACGCAACCGCACCGGCAGTAATCGGTCCTGAAAAGGATGTACCTGAAGCTGGAGCTAGTTGATCTTGCGTACCAGTTGCTGCAACCATAATGCTTGTACCTGGCGCTGTGATTTCAGGTTTTAATAAACCATCCATTGATGGACCGCGCGATGAAAAGGTTGCCACAGCACCTGATGTTACTTTACGCTCAACAACTAAGCTATATGCAGCCTTGCCTGATACTTTAAGCTCCGCTTTTATCGCTGCCCCGGCAGCATAAGTAATGCCAATATTTGGGATAGTAACCGTGGCATCAAATCCACCCATTGAAGCAGGAGTACCGTCATCTTCGTTATTTGCAATAAATACAAACGATGCGCCACGCTGTTGTGCATGCAGTACTTTTTTCGTGAAATTACATTCACCACGATCTATAAGCACCGCTTTATTATTAAAATCGGTGTCTTCTGAAAATGCTTCACAGCCATTTTGATTTGCGGTTGGGTAAACAAGTTCAGCATCGGTATCTGCCATAGCAAATGCGGTTTGCGGACCAAAACCTGAAACTTGAAAAACAACCTCTTCTCCAAGCACGGTACCTGAAGCAATCCCAATATCTAATGTTGGATGCGTCATCGCACCAACTGCAAGTGCGTTTGGCGTGGTACTTGGTCCCCCAATACGAAAAGGATGATCGCCATCATTGCCTGCTGAGATAACAACATTTACACCTAAATCAACCGCTTTTTGAATTAAGTATTGAGTACCTCCGTCAGTTTCAGTGCCACCAAACTCGCCACCTAAAGACATATTAATAACATCTACGCGGTCAGAGATATCGCCATCACCATTAGGATCCATTGCCGCTTCTAATGCTGATGCTTGTGCTGCACTTGGACAACCACCACCACACACTGAGTACACATATAACTCTACTTCAGGAGCAATTCCAGTGACAGAGTGAGAAACAGACGTACCATGACTGGTCGGTTCATCAACATCGGGGATCACGACTACAGGATCATGTTCAATTGGATCAGCATCGTCACGAATAAAGTCGTAGCCACCATGTACGATGCCTTGCGGCCAAGCTACAGAAGTAGGATCAGCTTGAGCTGCGTCATACGCCTCTACGGTACCCGCACCACCAAAAACGTTGTGCGTGTAGTCAACACCTGTATCCAGTACCGCTACCGTTTGACCTTTACCTGTTACAACCCCATTTGCAACCAATGGTGAAGCTTTTAAATAATCTGCAGATGCGGCGACATGTAATTCATAATCATACATTGGCAGCACTTTCTCAACTCGGTAGTCACGGGCAATTTTTTCTAACGCCTCAGGGCTTGCTTGTACAATCAAAGTAGGCGCCAGCACTTTAGTTTGGCCGATTACTTTTGTACCAAAATCTAGACTACTTAGTTCAATTGTCACTTCACTTTGCACTTGCTCAATTTGTGCAATGGTTGCACGGCTGTCACCTATTTGATAAATACCTTGCGCCATTAGATCGGCGGCGGTTGTCGCTCTTAGCACAATCATATGAGCTGATGGTAACTGTTCTTTAACTTCGGTTTCATTAAATGTAGCTGTAGAGAAATTATTGAGAGCGGTAATACTGTGTGCTGTTTGCACTGTTTGTGCATTTACCGATGCCGCCATTAGCGCTGATGATACTGCAATTGATAAGGCTGTTTTTGTTATTAACTTGTTAGACATAAATTCCTCTGATGAGATTATTGTTATTAAATGTCCCCAAAAAGAAACATTAAGTCCCGAATACTACACCAGCAAGAAACAAAAAAACAACATTGAAACAAAAAGTGTAACCGTTTTAGGTAATCACAATAAATTTAAAACAAAAAAAATACCGCCCAATGGCGGTATTTTAACTAAAGCTATATGCCTTTAGAGGCTATATTACTACTTTTGTTTACGGCGACGCATAAATGCAAACGGTGCTACAAGCAGCGTTAACCATGCTAGAGAACCAGAGTTGTCATTGTCGTCATCATCGTTCGCACGTAGATTGTTAACACCAACAACAACACTCACGGCTTTAGACACATAACCTTTGCTATCTTCAGCTTGAACACTGAATACGATTTCACGGTCAAATTCGTAATCAATTTCGCCAGCAGTAACAATTGTTCCATCTGGATTTACTGAAACTAAATGGCTACCTGATACAATAAAGCGTTCAACTGGTGACACATCAGAATCAGGGTCAGAGAATGCAAGAGTACCAATAGTTGTTCCTAAAGCAACATTTTCATCAATTCTGAAACGTTGATTCATCTCAATCATCGGTGCATGTGAATTAGGATCAATTTCCACGTTAAGCATTACAGTAACAGGTGCAGACTCTAAACCGCTATCATCAGTTAGCGTAACTTCTAACTCAAGTGTTGGCATTGCATAATGATTTAGGCTACCAGTAACGACTAATTCACCCATTTCATTAATTGCAATTACGTCAGAACCTTTAACACTGCCTGAAACAATCATCGTTGCTGAACTTTCGAAAAGCTCCGCTGCTAGTTTACCAATAACAGTACCTTCAGCTGCAGATTCAATCACGTTGAATTTTTGACCTTCAGCAACAACCGGAAGTTCATCAGCTACGTTATTGATTGTTACTGTAAATGTTACTGGTGCAGACTCAGTACCAATAACGTCAACAGCTTTTACTGTGATTGTAATTTCTTTAAGACCAGCTTCTGAGTCAATTAAATCAGTGTTATCAACAATGATATCACCAGTATCAGCATCAACAATAAGACCCGGAGCAGACATACTCAAAGTTTCAAAATAAGCAATATCAAGTGCTGCCTCAGCATCGAGTTTGATTGTGCCAATGGTTAAACCAGTAAGCATTGTTTCGTCGATTGCAAAATCTTCAATTACTAAGTTAGGTACTTTAGGTGCACCAGGAATATCTCGTGGCGCAGATAAATAAACTTTCGTTCCTGCAGGTGATGTAAGAGCAAACGCACCGCTAGATTTAACAACAGCTTTTTGACCTGGCTCTAGTTTAGTGATTGCATTATCTACGCTATCAGTCGCATACATTGTTACTGCAGGGTTCGCTGTAAACACAGTAGAACCAGCTGCACTATCTGTTTCGAAGAATACACCAGCCTGATAACTTGGGTAACCAACAGAAGCTGCAATATTAATTGTTCCTCCCAGCATGTTTGCATCTAATCCTAACAGATTACTACATCCAGAGAAGGTCACTGTATCTTCGCCAGCAGCATGATACATAGGTGTACCCCATTGCCATACATCCTCACCCGCCGCATCGATTTCACCAATTAATGTACGGCTGCGTCCAGGTATTGCAGCATCACGGCCAACATCATTAAGATTCATCATAAAGTGATCATAAACACCGTCATTATCAATATCGAGATTCATACGAACACCGACTTGACGCATATGGGTAATTTCATCTCGTAATTGAATTGAAGAGGTAATAAACACTCCAGAATCACATGTTTCAGATGCATAAGCAGCAAATGTAGTGCTAAGAATGTCAAAATCTATCTCAGCATTTTCAGGGCTAGATGCAACGACCTGCTCAGATGTTGGCTCTACAGCCAGCGCACCAACGTTCTCAACAACTAACTGCGTAGAACCATCGATATCTTCAAAAGAGAATTCTAACTCAGCACCGGCCTTAGGTAATGCATGATAAACAATGTGTAAGTCGTGATCCGTATCGGCTGTTGAAGTATCATCAAATACCAATGCGCCATCAAATTCAGCCATTGTCAGTGACGGACTACGAGCAGCTAGATCATCTTGGCTAAATGGGTTTTCTAATGTCCACTCATGAAGTTTAGATGGATCAACTGTCATGGTTACTTCGAATGTTGTTACCGTATTTGCCGCAACAGTTACACTACGTGGAATATCAAAGCTAACAGCACCTGTATCCACATCATTCATATAACGCTCTTCAATACGAAGGTCATATGTTTTGTCTGCATCAGAGAAGTTTTTCAGCGTCACTGTTTTTGTAAAGCTGGTTGTTTCTGTCATGCGTTCTAAACCGAATGATAACGCAGCCTGTTTAGTTTCATACTCATCATCTTCAACCCATGCTGCGACAGGTAAATTAACCGCCTTTTCAACATCCACTAAGCCTGCACCGATTAAACTAATTGGTGCAAGTGGTGAATCTGGGTTAATACTAATAGGATCTACGGTTACGTTTAAATCAGCCGCATTCATGATTGTCGCTTTTATTTCAAACGCATTACGCTCTGGATGCGCTTCACGAACTAATGCAACAGCACCGGCAGTAATCGGACCTGAGAACGAAGTACCTGTTGCTGGAGCTAGCTGATCTTGTGTACCAGTTGCCGCTACCATAATATCAGTACCTGGCGCTGTAATTTCAGGTTTTAATAAACCATCCATTGATGGACCACGAGATGAGAATGATGCAACTGCACCCGCAGTCACTTTACGCTCAATCGTTATGGTATATGTTGGCATTTCACCGGCCGCTAAAGCAGCTTTCATTGCTGCACCTGCAGCAAAGTTAATGCCAACATTAGGAATTGTTACTGCAGCATCAAAGCCACCCATTGGAGCAGGCGTGCCATCATCAGTATTGTTTGCTATAAATACAAACTTAGCACCACGGTCTTGAGCATTTAAAACTTTTGCCGTGAAATTACATGCACCACGGTCAATAATTACCGCTTTACCAGTAAAGTCAGTTTCAGCAGAGAATGCCTCGCAGCCATTTTGGTTTTCTTCAGGGTAAACAACTTCAGCATCGGCATCTGTCATTACAAACGCAGTTTGTGGACCAAAACCTGACGGCTGAATTGTGGTCTCTGCGCCTTCAATTGTGCCTGTTGCAACGCCAACATCATTTGTAGGATGCGTCATCGCGCCAACAGATAATGCGTTAGGAGTTGTAGAAGGGCCACCAATACGGAATGGGTTATCGCCATCATTACCAGCAGAAATAACAACGTTTACACCAGCCTCAACCGCTTTTTGAATTAAGAACTGCGCACCGCCACCGATGTATGTGTCACCAAACTCTCCACCTAAAGACATATTGATTACATCAACACGATCTTCTGAATCACCATCACCATTTGGATCCATAGCGGCTTCTAATGCCGAAACCTGTGCTGCACTTGGACAACCGCCGCCACACACTGAATACACGTATAGCTCCACCGCTGGTGCAATACCTGTTACTGAGTGAGATACAGATGTACCATGGCTTGTTGGTGCATCTTCTTCTGTAGGAGCGGCTGGATCATTTTCAATTGGATCAGCATCATTACGTATGAAGTCATAACCACCCATAACTTGGCCTTGTGGCCAATTTACTGTGGTAGGATCTGCTTGAGCTGCCTCATAAGCTTCAACGGTTCCTTCACCACCAAAAATTTTGTGAGTATAATCAATACCCGTATCTAATACTGCAACAGTTTGCGTTGCACCTGTAACTGTACCATTTACTACTAATGGCGACGCTTTGATGTAGTCAGCGGTTGCTGCAACATGAAGGTCGTAATCAAACATAGGTAAAACACGCTCTACGCGTGAGTCTTTTGCAATTCGATCTAGCGCACCTTGACTTGCTTGAACAATTAACGTCGGTGCCAAAATTTTAGTAGAACCAAGTACTTTTACATTACTATCAAGAGTAAATAACTTATCTTGAACTTGGCTTTGTAACGTTGCTACTTGGTCATAACTTTGACGAGCATCAGAAACATTATAGGCGCCTTGCTCCATCATATCAGCTGCTGTTTTTGCCTTTAAAACAACAAGGTATGCTGAAGGTTGATTTTTATTAACAATATCGGTCTGTGATACTGGTGTGTAGCTAGTATTCTTAAGTGCGCTGTTATTTATAGTATTTGCATTTACAGCACCTGCAACTAAGATGCTTGTTACAGCGGTTGCAACCGCCGTTCTTTTTATTAGATTCTTAGACATGATTTCCCCTGGGATATGTTATGTATTATTGTACTTATTGATGATCATAAATTAAGTGCGAGACTAATATAGAACTTCAACACCCAAAATGACAACAATTCGATTACATGTAAATTACAAAAAGCAATGTGAAAATTAACAAATTGACACTAAGTGACTGTTTTAAATAAAAAAACAATCAAGAAAATAAATGTAAATCTTTGTAAACGGAATAATTAAAATCTACCAATGTACCTAAAAGGAAAGCAATGAACTCTGATGTTATAAATATTCTAACAATGGCAAAAGTAATCCAAACAGCCGTTGCGCCAGTTTTTTTAATTACTGGTATTGCTGCTACGCTGGGGGTTTTATCTAATCGCTTAGCTCGAATTACCGACCGTGCTCGTCAACTTGAACGAAAATTAAAGGTAAGTACCGATGAAGAATTTAATTCATCGCTAACAACCGAGCTACGAGCACTGCTGAAACGCTCTCGCTGTATCCATATTGCCTTTAGTTTAAGTGTATTAAGTGCGGTACTTGTTTGCGCCGTGGTCATGCTGTTATTTTTGTCTCATATTCAATCAGTTAATTTAGGTGTTTCCATCGGCAGTTGTTTTGTTGGCGCAATGGCACTACTTATTTGTGCATTTATGTCTTTACTGGGTGAGGTGTTTTTAGCTACTCGTAGTATGCGCAGAGGAATGATCTTTGCTGATATTGATATCAATAATTAAGATACAATCTTAGTTTTATAATTCAATAACAGTTCAGTTTAACCGCAATATACTTGAATAATCTGACTTGCTGATATACAACAGCAACTGTACAAGCAATGAATTACATATAAGGGGCAAAAGGAATGAAGTTAAAGCAATTATTTTTAGGTGCAACACTTTGTGCACTAACATTTGGTGCAACAGCAAACTCTGTATTTGAAGAGCCTAGTGACGCCATTGAGTACCGCCAAGCGGCATTTTCAATGATCCGTGTCCAAATTGGTGATATGGGTGACATGCTAAAAGGCAAAGTACCTTTTGACGCAGAACAGTTTAAGCATCGTGCAAATAATGCTGCTGCATTATCAAAAATGCCATGGGAAGCATTCGTTGCAGGCAGTGATAAAGGTGACACATCTGCATTACCTGCTATTTGGAGCGATAACGAAACCTTTATGAAAAAAGCAGCAGCATTTCAACAATATGCTGACGAACTAGCCGTTGCCGCGCAAACAGGCGATAAAAAAGTAATTGCTAAAGCATTTGGCCCATGGGCTAAAGGCTGTAAAGATTGCCACACATCATTTAAAGACTAATCTTTAATGCGATCATCTTAAAACTAAAACGGCGCTAAATTAGCGCCGTTTTTGATCTGTTAAACAGTTTAACTAAACAAGTAAGCCACAGGCTCTGCGCCCCATGTCATCAGTAATGCCGCAAATACAACGACAAGAATAATTATCGCAGTCCACGGTGATTTTGTTAGCTCTTCATTACTATCATTATTTTTTTCAGCGGCATAGCCCGTAACCATTGCTTTGACTAAATTTTTACCTTTCATGCGATAAATTACAATTGCCACAATATGGAGAATAATCGCGTACAACAATAAATCAAAGTTCTTATGATGCACCCAGCCGGCCCATTCAACTACATTACTTGATACATACTGCACTAATGGGCCATCTGTCAAAATGTCATCGGTGGTCATTAAGCCGCTTACTAACTGCGCCAGTAATAAAATAAAAAATGCCAACACCATGTAGCTGCCCGCTGCGCCATGGCCTGGTTTATTATCTGTTTGTTTAAATGATTTTAGTGCTGCGCTAGGTGAATGAAACAATGCACTTAACTTAGCTGTTTTGCTACCAATCAAGCCCCAAATAAGACGTGTTACTAGTAGCGCTAAGGTGAAAAAGCCAGCCACAAAGTGTAATTCCATCATGCCTTCTTCAGCACTAAAATACAGCGCCGCAATTGCAATAACTAACAACCAATGGAAACTGCGAATAAACCCATCCCATACTTTAATTTTATGCATGCTTAACCTCTTTTGCGTAAAAGCTTATTATTTCAAACTTTTGTTAATTTAGCATCTTTGCTGTTCAGGGTTAATTGATCTATGGCAGACTAAGGGCATTAATTACCGTAATGAATAATATTAATGACACTTAGCACCAAACGCGCACTCCTAAAAGGCTTTTTAGATATGCTACCACTGTGTTTAGCAGTGATCCCTTGGGGGATTTTATGTGGTTCACTGGCAATTCAAAATGGCTTTAGCGCATTTGAAACCCAAGCCATGTCATTATTAGTGTTTGCCGGTTCCGCCCAACTAGTCGCTATAGAGCTAATGGCTGGCAATACGCCTTTATTAACTATTTTATTCACCACCTTCATAATTAGCTCACGGCACTTTTTATACGGCTTAGCGGTGCGTCATAAAGTGATTGATCAGTCGCTACGCTGGCGCTTACCGGTAAGCTTTGTACTCACTGATGAGCTGTTTGCGTTTTCCCATCATCGCAAAGCTTATCGAACTAAAACTCGCTTGATCTACGCGCTCAGTGCCGGCTTTAGCTTCTATATTACTTGGAACTTGTGGACATTAATTGGCATCGTAGCGGGCAGTCTGCTACCTGATCTCACTAATTTAGGCTTAGACTTTGCTATTGCTGCAACTTTTATTGCATTAGTAATTCCTGGTATTAAAAATCTAGCTACATTGGCAACGGTTGTAAGCGCTGGTGTTGTGGCTACCGTTTTAAAAAGCCAGGGGTTTGAATTATGGTTAGTAGCTGCGGCACTATCGGCGATGACTATCGGTTACCTTATTAGCCGTATCCAAGGTAAATTGGAGCATAATTGATGATAACAACTATTTTACTTATGGCATGTATTACCTTTTTTACCCGTTACTTATTTTTACATCGTGACCTACCATTTAAAGTTGGCCCGAAAATGCAGCAGTTTTTAAGTTTTAGCGCACCGGCGGTACTTACCGCGATTTGGGTACCTATTGTGTTTGTAACAGACGAGGGGATAAATTTAGATTGGCAAAACCCATACCTCAGTGCGGCAATAGCAGCTATTATTGTCGCATATAAAACGCATAACATTTACTACACAACACTGGTTGGTATGGGTTTATTTTTGATCTTAAATTAGCGCATTTGTAATGCGCTAAAAGTAGCCTTAAACGCTGGCTAATAAAATTGCACGACTCTTATCAAGCGTGACTTGCTCTCGCTCACCGAGTGCCGTCATCCCATGGCGCTCTAGTTGCGCAACAATTTTGTCTGCGACTTCTTCACCTAAGTTATAATCACTTAAGCGCGTTGGCATATTAACACTATGAAAAAACGCTTCTGTTGCTGCAATCGCTTGCTCAATAGCCGTATCTTCATCGCTAATATCAAGGCCTAAAACACGCTCTGCGTATTGTAAGATTTTACCGCGCTTAGTGTCTTTTTGCTCCGCCATCATGCGCGGTAGTACAATTGCCAAGGTTTGTGCGTGATCAAGACCATAAACCGCTGTCATCTCATGGCCTAACATATGCGTTGACCAATCTTGTGGCACACCAGCACCAATTAAACCATTCAATGCCATGGTTGCTGACCACATAATGTTAGCGCGTACTTGGTAATTATCTGGCTCACTGAACGCTTTCGGTCCTTCTTCAAGTAAGGTCATTAAAATACCTTCAGCGAAACGATCTTGAAGTTTTGCACCTACATCATAGGTCAAGTATTGTTCCATGGTATGTACAAACGCATCAACAATACCGTTTGCCACTTGACGTTTTGGTAATGAGTAAGTCACCGCAGGGTCGAGTACTGCAAATTGTGGCTGTACTAATGGACTCGCAAAAGGCAGTTTATCGTGGCTATCAAGGTTTGAAACCACACTAAAAGAATTTGATTCAGAACCCGTTGCTGGCAAAGTCAATACAACACCTAATGCTATTGCTGATTTTACCTCACCGCCTTTAGCTAGAATATCCCATGGCTCGCCGTCATAATTAGCTGCTGCGGCAATAAATTTACTACCATCAATTACCGAACCACCGCCTACAGCAAGAATATAATCAACTTGCTTTTCTTTAACCAAAGCAACGGCTTTCATACATGTTTGGTAACTTGGGTTAGGTTCAATACCGGCAAATTCAAACCAAGTGTGTTCGCTTAACGCCGCAGCCACCTGATCATAAATACCATTACTTTTAATACTGCCACCGCCATAAGTAACAAGTACCTTTGCGTCTGCCGGGATCTCATTTTTGATTAAGGCAATTTGCTGTTCGCCAAAATGAATCTTGGTTGGGTTTGCAAAACTGAAATTTAACATGCTTGCTCCATTGCTTTGAGGTGCTCATTATTTAGTGTGAGCTAAAATTTGCTGACCACCTAATTGTAGGGATTTAAGCATTAATTTAAAGACTAAGCTCAGAGAATCACTTTTGCACAGCTGCAACAATAGATGGTATAAACTATAATTACTTAATATTTGAGAACTAAATTATGTGGCATGGCCTTGATGAATTTTTACATGTGGTTGAACATGGCAGCTTTACCAAAGCAGCCAAAGTCATGGAAGTATCAACTTCCCATATCAGCCGCCAAGTACAGCAACTTGAAAACCGCTTAGGCTCATTGCTATTTCAACGTACCACCCGAAAAATAAGCCTCACCGATGCCGGCCGCGAATATGCCGTAAAGCTCAAAGCAATTAAACAAGAGCTAATTGATGCTAATAATCAACTGCAAGGTGAGCAACGTAAACCCAAAGGGGTCATTAGAATTTCTGGTGCTGGTGAATTTGTTGCATGTCATGTAGCACCTAAAATTGTTGAGTTTGTAAAACGCTACCCTGAGGTCGAAGTAGATATGGACTTCAACAATCGTAATGTCGACTTAGTTGAAGAAGGTTTTGATTTAGCGATCCGTTTTGGCCGCATGCAAGACTCTAACTTAATTGCACGACCACTTAGCCCGCGAATCATGACTCTCGTTGCCAGTCCAGAATATTTAGCACATCACCCAACCCCAACTACGCCTCAACAATTAACCGCTCATAATTGCTTAATTGCCATGGGGAAACGTTGGCGATTTAATTTTGCCGGCGATATTAAAGAGGTAAAAGTTGCCGGCAACTGGCGCAGTAACCATCCGCGCGCACTATTATCTGCGACATTAGCAGGCTTGGGCATTGCCCATTTAGCCACTGATATTGTTGATAAGTATATTGAAAACGGGCAACTAATTACCTTACTTGATGAGTTTCAGGTAACAGACAATGCCTCTTGGTTAGTGTATCCACGTAAAGATTTAATGCCATACAGAGTGCGATTATTGATTGAACATTTACTCAAAAGCTTTAATCATGCAAGTTAAAATAAAATGGTATATGCAATGTGATGATAATTTAAGCTGTATGTCTATCACAACTCAGGATAGAATTTAACAAACAACAATAACTAGAGAGCAACATGAACGACTTCTATCAACTTTCAGCCAGCAATTTGCAAGGCCAAAGCATTGATTTTTCAGATTTCGCAGGCAAAGTTGTGTTAATTGTCAACACTGCCAGTAAATGTGGCTTCACTCCACAGTACGAAGGTTTACAACAATTACATGCAAAATACGCTGATCAAGGGTTAGTAATTATTGGTTTTCCGTGCAATCAATTCGGCAAACAAGAGCCTGGCGGCGCAAAAGAAATAGCGCAAGGTTGTTTGATTAACTACGGTGTTGATTTTGTGATGATGAGTAAAATTGATGTTAATGGCGAAAACGCCCACCCTGTATTCAGGCATTTAAAATCAGCATTACCTGGATTTTTAACCCGCAAAATAAAATGGAATTTTACTAAGTTTTTAGTTGGCCGTGACGGCGAGGCAATTAAACGCTTTGCACCATTTACCAAACCGCAGCAAATCGAAGGTGCTATTATCAAAGCCCTTAAAAGCAGTAGTATCTAAACTCTAAAAGCAATAAAGAGGCAAATTGCCTCTTTATTTAAATTATCTCTTAGTCGTTTAAATACTCATCTAAGTCATCATCGCCCAAGTTTTTACGCAAGCGTTTTTGCTCAAGGTAGTCTTCCAACTTTTTCTTAACCTTTTGCTTATTCTTGTCGTGTTGATTACGCCCGACCATTTCGTACTCGTCTTCAACAAAATCGTCATCTAGCGCATCGTAACTAAATGTCTTACCCACAACCCACTCCATAAAGTGTTTGAGACCAATTAAGGATTTTTATCACTATCATTGGTAAATTAAAAATGTTCAGCACTATTTCACCGTATGAAAAAGCACCAAAATAAAGCCATAACGCGATTCTAAAATAGTGTTATGTCGATATTGTGAATAAATAGCGCTAAATTTGAGTTCTGGAAAGTGAGAGTTTTTTATCGAAACGATAAGTATATTTTATGTATCAATGTAAATTAGTCAAAATGACTAAAAAATGGCTTTTTTATAACCTCCTAATACAATTTAAAAATAGTAAAAAACAATTAACCCTTTGTTTTTATTTACTAATAATTATTGGCACTAAACTTGATATGTATTAAATACGTTAAATACGTACTGGTCATAATCAACAAATTAGCAGGAAATAAAAATGAAAAAATTACTATTAATAAGTTCTTTATTCATTGCCACAGGGGCAATGGCACACAATGACAATGAGACGAATATTTCTTTTAGCGGCGACACATGTGACGTTGAATTTAAAAATGATGTGCGTATTAAGCCAAATGAATTAGAAATTTTTACAGCTGATAACCACACTATGACTTTTATAAATAGTGGCGAGTTAATGATTGATGGCCAAACTTTGACACTCAACAGTCAACAACACCAAGCTATCAGTAATTATTCAGACAGTCTGCGTAGCCAATTACCAGAAGTCGCGAACATTGCTCTTGAAGGCGTTAAAATTGCCGGGGTCGCCATTGAAGAAGTCGCCAATGCATTTAATATCGATGGCCTAGATAGCATTAATGAATTAATGGCTGATATTCAGGTAGAAGTACAAAACACCTTTTACCAACAAGGCGCTTTTGTAATGGGCCAACAAAGCTTTAGCCAATTTGGCGAAAACTTTGAAAGCCAATTTGATGAGCAAATAGAAAGCGCTGTACAAGCTGCGATGATGCAATCGATGGGTAGTATTTTAATGGCTGTAGGTTCAGAACTAATGGGCTCTGGTGGCGATATGCAAGCCTTTGAACAACGCATGGAAAATATGGGAGCTGAAATTGAAGCCAAAGTTGAGCAACAAGCTAACCAACTTGAAAAACGCGCTGATGCACTGTGCGGTAATTTTTCAACCATTGCTGATCAAGAGCAACAATTAGTTAAACTAGTTCCAGAATTGAAAGACTACCAATTATTTAGTTATAAACAAAATAACTAACTTGAACTCAGGTTCTAAACGCTAAAAGTTTGATATCCCTTTAGCAGCACTCTTTTTTAAAGGTGCTGCTTTTTTATGCCATGCTATTTCTTCGCTAAATGCACTAACTCACCTAGCTTTATAATAGCTTGTTCAATTTTTTCACCCCATGGCAAACCATAACTTAATCGAATACAACTGCGATATTTATTAGTGGCTGAAAAAATATAGCCAGGAGTAATGCTAATGCCACTTTCTAATGCCAGTTGAAATAGTTTTACACTATCGTAAGCCGCACCTAAATCAATCCAGATCACACATCCGCCTTGCGGATCGCTGATCCTAGCGGTACTCGGAAAGGCCTGTTGTAAACACCAGATCATTCGTTCTTTATTAGAACGTAGACGCTGTCGCAGTAGTTTTATATTACGATCATAATCACCACTAACTATAAATTCATATAACGTCCATTGATTGATCAATGAAGTAGAACAACTCAATGCACGCTTATAGCGACGCGCTTTGGCAGCAAACTTTCCGGCAATCAACCAGCCAACACGATAACTCGGCGCCGCAGTTTTAGAAAACGATGCACAGGTTAATACCAACCCTTTTGTTGAGTAAGCCTGAGCGGGTGTACCGCGCTGCGGGGTAAAATGTAAATCACCATACACATCATCTTCAATTAGCACCACATCTTGAGATTCCAATAACTCTACTAATTGTTTACGCTTATGATCAGGCATAAAACTACCCACAGGATTATTGATCGAAGTAGAGAACACACAGGCTTTAATATCGTGATCATGTAAAGCCTGGCTCAGATCATCAAGCCAGATCCCATCATCAGGACACAGCGGGATCTCGAGCGCCTTGAGGCCCAGGCTTTCGATCAATTCAATGATACCAAAATAACAAGGTGACTCGATCGCCACCACATCACCTACTTTAGTGACACATTTTAGCGCGATCGCCAGTGCTTCTTGAGCACCGTTGGTGATCACAAGTTCTTGCGAGTCAACACCAATGCCAAAATCTAAATAACGATGGATTAACTGCTTTTTCAATGGTGCAAAACCATCCATCGCACCATAATTTATGGCGCGACTGCCGGCAATCGACATAACCCGGCGCATCGTACGACTTAGCATTTTATCAGTTGGAGCGGCAGCAACAGGATTAGCAATGCCAAACGGTACGACATCGGCTTGATGAATTGCATCATACACTTGCTCAATTAATACCTGCATGTTGACCGAAACTGGCTCACGATTGAGTTTAACCCGCTTTGGCCGCGCTAACTGGGTATGTGCCGTTTTTAAAAAATAGCCTGACTTTTCTCGTGCTTCAACCAAACCTTGTGCCTCAAGTGATTGGTAAGCCAATTTCACCGTCGGAATACTGACATTCAGCTTAGTGGCCATTTTACGTAATGAGGGGAGTTTTTCGCCTGGTAATAGTGTCCCCTGCTCACTCAGCTCACGCACCAGCTGCATTACTTGCTGATATAAAAAGTCATGGTTGGTTTTGCTGATCACCAGCGACATAGTAGACACCTTAAAGCCGTACAATCTGTATAGGTTGCATTTATAGTTTTCTGTGTATGTTAAGTATACAGAAGTATCTTAAAATAAACACTTAATCGACATAATGGACCAAGGCCATGAAAAGTATCGTGCTTTATGCACTAACCGTTTTAATTTGGGGCTCTACCTGGCTCGCAATCGAATTTCAACTTGGCGATATCGCCGTTGAAGTTTCACTATTTTATCGCTTTAGTTTGGCTGCAATTCTAATGTGGGTATGGGTGAATATTAAAAAATTACCGATGAATTATAGTCGTCGCGATCATGGCTTTTTCGTATTACTAGCACTGTGTAACTTTGGCCTTAATTACTTAGTACTTTACTGGGCACAACATTATTTAACGTCAGCCATGGCATCAATCGCCTTTTCAATGTTGTTATTAATGAACATTGTAAATACCCGATTATTTTTTGGTAAACCCATCGCTAAACGTATTTATACGGGTGCATTGATAGGGGTATTGGGCATCATCAGTCTGTTTTGGCCACAATTACAGCAGTTCGACTTGAGTAATGGGGCGTTGGTCGGTTTGCTACTTGCCTTAGCTGGCACCTTTGTGGCTTCATTAGGGAATATGATCAGCGTACGTAACTCTCAACAACGTATTGGCGTCATGCAGGGCAATGCATGGGGCATGTTATACAGCGCTATTGGTTTATTTGTATATGTAATCATCAGCGGTGCCGATTTTAGCCTGTCGGCCCCAGCAAGCTACTGGTATTCATTAGTTTATTTATCGGTGTTTGGGACGGTTATTGCATTTGCATGTTACTTTGCACTACTAAAAAATATCGGCCCAGAACGTGCCAGCTATGTGATTGTGTTATTTCCATTAGTTGCAGTGACTTTAAGTACATTATTTGAAGGTTTTAGTTGGCAAGCCAATACGTTTATCGGCTTTAGTTTAGTACTGCTTGGTAATGCTATTGTACTGACTCCAACAAAAAGAATTAAAGCGTTTATTGAGTCTAATAAAGCATCATTTGCTAATAAACGCTCCATCCCCAGTTAGAATGCGTATATACGCAACTAACGCCAAAAGCGCCTACTTGTTAGGCGCTTTTTTATTACTAACATATTACTCGCCATTTAGCATTGCGGCATACAAAAACGCAGCGCGAGCGGATGAATAGTCACCACCGCTGGGGTAACGCCTACCAGCTCACCATCTGCTTCGATTGGTAAATCAGGCGTCTTTATATAAGCAGTTTCTAAGCGCTGGTAGTTGAGCTCTTTCATACCGTGGTGCTTACGTAGCAATAAGCGCACAAAACTGTAGAGGTTACCTAACAAACCACGCGCAGGCACGCGATAGCACTCTAAATAGCCACTATTCAATTGTGCTTTTGGCGCTATCATCAAACCCCCACCAAAATAATGATGATTTGCAAATACAGTAATCAAATTACCATATTCGCATTGCTGCCCTGCAAAACTCCCAGCCAAGCTAGAAGGCTGATAAACGAATAAACACTTAAAGCCAGCTAAACTATAACTTAAAGCGGATAATGCAGGCTTAGTTTGCAATGCCTGTACTACATGCGCATCAAAGCCAACCCCCGCAATATTAATAAAGTAACGGCTATTTATTTGGCCAATATCGATTTTTACTTGATGCTCACTAAAAATAGCATTACGCCAAGCTGAGTTTGAACAGCCAAAGCCGCGTGCAAAATCATTACCCGTCCCCTGAGGCAATAACGCCAACGAGCAACTCAATCCCATCAATGCGTTTACAGCCAAATGCAGGCTGCCATCACCACCGAGCACAACAACGCGCTTTTGTGACTGAGCCAAAACCGTTATTTTTTGGCAATCATTGGTAAAATGTCCTGTGGTGTAAAAAACAGTGTAACTAATTTGACGTTTTTGACACTGCTCTAATAACCAAGTGCAATTTTTTTTATGTTTTTTTTGCGTACTTGGTTTAATAATTATTAGCATCTGGATACCAGCCTATTCAAAAGTAGGAAAATAGACATATTCAAAAAATAAATTAATCTGAATAATTAGTCACTTTATTTATTATCTAATGCATTAAAATATCAGTGGCAGTGTAATATTGCTTTTAAACAAGTAATTTAGGCGACTTTAAATTTCATAATCATGCATAATACTCAGTACTTACTATCTGAATCATACCTTAATAAAAATAATTCGGATTATTTATTTCTATCCGACCACCCTAATTTTTATCGTTTTATTTTTGTGCAAAAAAAGCTCAGAATAGCCGTGTTGTCAAAACAGACATAACCCGGAGCAAAGTAATGAACCCAGTAAATACATTAAACGAAAATGCAGCTACCCATGTTGCAGTAAAACCGACCAACCGCAAAGCAAAAATGCTTGCCAGACTTAACCGTTTCGGCAAAAAGCTAGCTCTTGGCGGCGCAGTTCAATACAAGTAATCACCCAACCATGATTACTTTAGCGGTGCAGCAAACACCCAACCACTAAATGAAACTACTTATTTAGCTCCCTCGTTTGCTGCAACCCCTTCTTTAAACTCCCTAAAAACTCCTTTTTTATAAAAAAACCTCTTTTTTAGAACAAAAAAACAGCAAACGATCTTTTTCCTATTTACACACCCCAATCACCTGCGTATTATTCTTTCCCAACGGAGAGATGGCAGAGTGGTCGAATGCACCGGTCTTGAAAACCGGCAGGGGTTTATAGCCCCTCTAGGGTTCAAATCCCTATCTCTCCACCATTATTACGTTTTGGTGGTTCACTCGATTATCAAAATGACAATTTATGCGCCGGAGAGGTGGCCGAGTGGCCGAAGGCGCTCCCCTGCTAAGGGAGTATAGGGTTTGTAGCTCTATCGAGGGTTCGAATCCCTCCTTCTCCGCCATTTAATAACGAAAAAAGCCCCGCAATTTATTGTGGGGCTTTTTTTGTTGTTAAAAATGGCAGAAGGCGGGTGAGAACCCTCGACCAGGGTTCGATAAAATGTCAGGAACATTTTAGGCCGCTGCAAGCGTCGCGAAGCGATTGGTTACATGGACGTAAGCAAGCCCATCCCCACGTTTGACACAAATTTCAGAATGAAAAGCCTATTGTTTTATGTCCGTAACCTTTACACCAATGAAGGCGGGTGAGAACCCTCGACTAGGGTTCGACCAAACTTTGTCTGGAACAAAGTTAAACGCACGCAGTGCGGCCAGAAAACTAAACTCTAGATCCCTTCCGCTAAGTTGTGTAATGTAATATCAAATAGAACACATAAGTCAGCTCTTAAACCAAATTCAAAAATCGTTCTGACTTTTCTTTTTAAAAACACCAAAATATTTTCTAAGGCTACAAGTTGAATAACAGTGAGGACAAAGAAAGTGGTATTTTATATGCAGTTTTTACAACTGTATTATTGTACTTCCTTTTCAAAATCACTTTAATTTACACAATAGTTTCAGACCGATATGCTTCTTGTCTAAGCTCTCGCTGGGACAACATTGAAGTAGTTATTACTCCTTTTTCAGCATTCTTAATTTTAGCAATATTGAGTTGTATTTGGTTGTTCCTTAGTTGTTTAAAATATAAAAAGAAAGTAGGTAAAGCAGCCTATCTAGTATTTTTTTTCGCAGCGATATTCTATTATTTTTGGTTTAAAGGTTTTTACGGCTTTTGGTTACTAATGGAGTATGAGCAGGACAAAATAACCCTATCTCAATTTTTTAACAAAACTGGGGGCGATGAGTTATTTAAATTATATGATGGGCATCACGAAATTCAGATATTGTGCCAACCATATAATCACAATGCAGATAAAAAACCGGATAACTAACTGATACATCATAGTAATGCAATAGGTTGCTACCTATTAAATCAATACTTTAACCTAGCCTAGGTATTCTCTCGTAACGATTGGGTGAGCAGGTAAAAATTCATCGCAGATAAACGGCCTTGTATTGATACAAGCCTGTAGATTATTTTTTTTTGTATGTTGTCGGGTTTCGCTGCGATCAAACTCACCTACAGTGCTTCTGTGTAAAACGGGTAAAGAGGCTAAACAGTCTCTTTATCTTAATAACCCAAACTAAACCCATCGGCATCTAAATGCGCCGGGAAACTTTGCTTAAAGAGCTCAAGCGGCTGTTTGCCCAAAGTGATAATAACAACATCAGCTTTGTTATCAGTAGCGGCTGCTAACGTATCACCTTTAAAGTCATATACAGCTGTGCCACCATTGTGTGCGACGCCGTTGCCATCATCACCTATACGGTTAACCCCAATCACATAACACTGGTTTTCCATCGCCCGCGCCATTAGTAAGGTGTCCCATACTTTGCGCCTTGCAGCAGGCCAGTTGGCGACATTAACCATCACATCGTAGTCATTGCGATTGCGCTGAAAGACCGGAAAACGTAAGTCGTAACAAACTTGCGGTAGAATTCTAAAGCCATTAAGGGTGAACACTTCACGTTGCTGCCCTGCGGTTACAAAATCGCCCTCTTTGCCCAAACAAAATAAATGCCGTTTGTCGTAATATTTCACTTCGCCATTGGGCCATGCCCAATAAAAGCGATTCGCTTTTTTATCGCCTTGAGTTACCAATACCGAGCCTGCAATTACCGCATTGCTTGATTTTGCCGACGCGATCATCCAATCAAGCACTTTGCCTTGCTTTAACTGATGATCCGGCTCTGCGCAATCAAGGTTAATAGCAAAGCCGGTGGCAAAGGTTTCTGGCAATAAAATAAGCTCTACTGATTTATCTATATCAGCTATTTTATTGCCAAAGTGTGCCAAGTTGGCGTCTTTATCTAACCAATTAAGCGATGTTTGTATCAGTGCTATAGTTAAAGTTGACATAAAATCTCCGCGGCTTGTAATAGCGTGGCGTCATTTTTGGCAAAGCATAAGCGAATAACTTTATCGTTGCTTGGTTGCTGATAAAACACGCTTAGTGGAATGGCTGCAACGCCTGCTTGTTCTACTAACCACTGGCAAAATTCTACGTCATTTAAATCCGATACATCGCTGTAATCAAGCAGTAAAAAGTAGGTGCCTTCACTTGGTAAAATGGTAAAGCGGCTATCTTTTAGTGCTTTACTAAGTACATCACGCTTTTGTTGATAAAACTCACTGAGCTCATCCACATGCTCACCTTGCTGTTCTAACATATCGGCTAATGCATGTTGTGCCGGCGTAAAGCTTGAAAAAGTCACATATTGGTGAATTTTACGAAACTCGACCGCAAGTGCAGCGGGTGCGATGCAGTAACCCATTTTCCAGCCTGTGCTATGAAAAGTCTTGCCAAAGCTTGAGATCACAAAGCTGCGAGCAAACAATTCGTTATCACGCAGCACACTTAAATGCGGTTGCTGATCAAAAGTAATATGCTCGTATACTTCATCACTTATCAGGTATAAGTCATGCTTAATTACTAAGGCTTTTAGAGCATTAATATCGTGCTGTTTTAACGTTTTACCACTTGGGTTATGTGGGGTGTTGATTATAATAGCCCGCGTTTTGCTATTGATAGCCGCAGCCACCGTTTGCCAGTCAATTGCATAACTCGGAGCATGCAGAGCAATATTGACTGACTTACCACCGGCCAATTCAATCGCTGGCTGGTATGAATCATAAGCGGGGTCAAACACAATGACTTCATCACCTTCGCGCACCAGCGCCTGAATGGCAACAAACAAGGCCTCGGTCGCGCCAGAGGTTACCGTTACTTGCTGCGCGGCATCTATTTCAGCTGCATATTTTCGTTTTGCTAACTGGGCAATTTGTTGCTGCAGGCGCGGCACACCAGATGAAGGTGAATATTGATTAACTCCTTCAAGCACATAATGATTAAGCTGTTTTTTAAGTAGCTCAGGCGCATCAAACTCAGGAAACCCCTGCGATAAATTAATCGCTTCGAATTGATTTGCTAAAGCAGTCATTTGACTAAAAATACTGGTGCCTAAATTTGGCAATTTACTTTCAAACACTGGTTACCCTTAATGATGGTTTTGCGCCCAAAGCGATGCTATCATTGCTGTTAACAGATGTATAGCCGTCTAAAAAAGTATGAGGAATGTATGCATAACAATACCGCTATTTCAGAACTTATAGAAGTAGGAAAGTGGATCAGTCAACGTGGTTGGGTGCCAGCTACGGGTGGTAATTTTTCAGCGCGAACTAACACCGGTTTTGTGGTTACTGCCAGCGGTTTTGACAAAGGTCAATTAGGGTCGCATACCTTTATTGAACTGGATCATGTCGGTAATCGTAGCGCTAGCGCCGCCAAACCCTCAGCTGAAACCGAATTGCATTTGTGCATGTATAAACTTATTCCTGCTGCTAATTATGTATTGCACACTCATTCGGTTGCTGCGACGGTATTATCTCGGGTTATTAAAGGTCACAGCCTAGACTTACACGGCTACGAAATGCAAAAGTCACTAACCGGCATTACTTCACATTTAGACACCTTGAGTATTCCAATCTTTGATAACGACCAAGATATTGATCGCTTGAGTTTATTAGTGAGCGATCACCACTTACACACGCCTATTGAGCACGGCGTGCTTATTCGCGGCCACGGTTTGTATGTAGTGGGTCGCACTATTGGTGAAGTACGCCGTCAATTAGAAGGCCTTGAGTTTTTATTTGCATGTGAGATAGAACGCTTAAAATTAGTAGGATTAGAATCATGATCAAAGCACTGCTGACCGATATTGAAGGCACTATTACCCGTATTTCGTTTGTTAAAGACGTACTATTTCCATATGCCGCAAAGCAGCTCCCCGAATTTGTAAAAACTCATCAAGAGCAAAGCGCTGTAGCTGAACAAATTTATGCCGTAAAAGCGGTTATTGAACAGCCAGATGCCAGTATTGATGTCGTAATTAACACTTTACTTGAATGGATCCGTGACGATAAAAAAATCACTCCATTAAAACAGTTACAAGGTTTGATTTGGCAAACTGGCTATGAAAATGGCGATTTTACCGGCCATTTATACCCAGATGCCTACCACTTTTTAGTTGCACAGCAACAAGCCGGCCAGCAGTTGTATGTGTATTCATCAGGGTCAGTAAAAGCACAGCATTTAATTTTTAACTACTCTGACTTTGGTGATATTCGCTCCTTATTTACTGATTATTTTGATACTCAAGTCGGCGCTAAACAAGAGCAACGTTCATATCACAATATTATTGAGCAACTACCTTTTGCCGCTAATGAAGTGTTATTTTTAAGTGATGTGGCAGCCGAGCTTGATGCCGCCAAAGCCGCAGGTTTAAAAACCTTGCACCTGATCCGTGATGGTCAAGCAAGCTCGCCTGCGCATAACTATATTAACGATTTTAGCCAATTCACTGTGGAGCATTTAGCATGAGCCAACTGACTATTTTTGCTGACTGTAACGGCAATAATGCTTTATTAAACACTCAAGATACAGCACAAATTGCCACCGAGCTTAATAAAGTAAATGTACGATTTGAGCAGTGGCAAGCAACAAAAATGATTACTGCTGATACTAGCCATGAAGCTATTATTTCCGCCTATAACGCTGATATTGAAAGCTTAAAGCAACAAGGTGGTTATCAAACTGTAGATGTTATTTCGCTGGCAAAAGGCAATCCGAACGCTGCAGAATTACGTGCTAAGTTTTTATTTGAGCACACCCATAGTGAAGACGAAGTACGCTTTTTTGTAAAAGGCCAAGGATTATTTTGCCTGCATATTAACGACAAGGTTTACCAAGTACTTTGCAAGCAGGGTGATTTAATTTCAGTACCAGAGCTTACTCCCCATTGGTTTGATATGGGCAGCGATCCTGAATTTACTGCGATCCGTTTATTCAATAATACCGAAGGCTGGGTGGCACAAAGCACCGAATCTGAGATTGCTAAGCAGTTTCCTTTATTGGACTAGATATCTGTTAATAATGGAGTTTAAATGGAAAAGTTGTTTTCATACGGCACACTGCAATTAGAGCAAGTACAGCTTGATACCTTTGGCCGCTTGCTCGAAGGCCAAGCCGATACACTACAAGGTTACGTAGTAGGCGAAGTTGAGATCACCGACGCCGCCGTGCACAAAAGCAGCGGCCAGCGTTTTCATCCAGCATTAATTAAAACAGGCCTGCCAACAGATACAGTAACTGGCACTATTTTTACTATCACCTTAGAGGAACTTGCTAACGCGGATAGCTACGAAGTTAATGACTACATCCGTATTGAAGAGTCATTTAGCAGCGGCATTAATACATGGGTGTATGTGGCAAAAGGCTGTTAAACCAGCCTTTTTAATTCACCAACTAAAACTTGTTGTTGGTCATAAACGCCAGTATCGAGTACCCAGCCGGTAATAAGCTTAGCGGGGGTTACATCAAATGCGGGATTATATACGTTAGCATTTGTAGGTGCCCATAGCGCTTCACCAAAGCTTCCGCTTACACCGCGCACTTCTGCGCTGTTACGTTGTTCTATTTCAATGTCTGCACCGCATGCTGTGTTTACATCGAGGGTTGTTAGCGGCGCTACTACATAAAATGGGATGTCATGAAAATGCGCCAGTACTGCTAAGTTATAAGTGCCTACTTTATTAGCAAAGTCACCATTTGCAGCAATACGATCTGCACCGACAAAAATTTTATCAACCTTGCCAGCAGCCATTAAACTCGCTGCCATATTATCGCAAATTAAGGTGTAAGGTACTTGCCAGCGCTCAAGTTCAAACGCGGTTAAACGCCCGCCTTGCAATAATGGCCGCGTTTCATCCACCCATACATGAATATCGCCATGACGTTGCTGCGCTTTATAAATAACACCAAGAGCAGTACCAATACCTGCGGTTGCTAAGGCACCAGTATTACAATGTGTGAGAATATTATCGCCGCTGCTAACCAATGCAGCACCATGATTTGCCATGCTTTCACACAAGGCGATATCTTCATTAAACAATGTTACAGCAGCGCTTACAATTGCCGTTACATAATCATCTTGTTGTAATGCAATACGTAACTTTGCCATACAATGCATTAAATTAACCGCAGTTGGCCGAGTGGCTTCTAAATCATCAATCGCCTGCGCTAATGCTACTTTAGCTGTGCCTTGCTCTGCCAAATGGGCAACTAGCAAACTTGCTCCTAAACCAATCAGCGGTGCGCCGCGTATTTTTAAGCTTAGAATTAAATCCCTCATACTGGCTACATCATCACATTCGTGCCATACCTGCTGATGCGGCAGTAGGTATTGGTCTAACACGCTTAGTGTATTGTTTTGATATTTTAAACTGCTCGCTATGAGGTCTTGCATGATTGATCCTGAATAATCGTTAGGCTGAGGTTATTTTACAGTAGTTTTTAAAACGCACAACCCAGAAGTGTAGACATCTAAACGGTTGAAGGTATAGAATGCTATTGTTTATCATTTTCTGAGAGTACGCCGATGGCCGAATACGTTGCCTTTAATGCACAGCATGCGATTGATTATATTAAAAATCTTGTAACTAAAGATGGGTATGATTTGTTTGATCCTGACCAAACGTTATCGGCGTATGAGTTTGGAGATGGCAATTTAAATCTCGTTTTTAGAATAAGCGACGAGCAAAGTAATAGCGTTATTTTAAAGCAAGCCTTGCCTTATGCACGCTGTGTGGGTGAATCATGGCCATTAACGCTTGACCGAGCACGCATTGAAGCTGAGGTTTTACTCAATCACGGCGCATTAAGCCCTGACTACACAGCAAAAGTATTGCATCATAATCCAGAGCAAGCACTGACCATTTTAGAAGATCTTGGTCACTTACAAATTTTGCGTAGCGCACAAATAAACGCAGAGCAATTTCCGCTATTAGGTCAACATGTGGCTCACTACTTAAGCCATACTGGTTTTTATAACTCAGACTTTTACCTAACCGCGCAAGATAAAAAAGCCAAAGTCAGTCAGTTTACTAATCCAGAGTTGTGCCAAATTACTGAAGATTTGTTTTTCAACGATATCTTGCGTGAACATGAGCGTAATAACTACCCAAGCGAGTTGCAAAGTACAGTCAATAAACTACAAAATAACACCGCATTACATTTAGCGATCGCAAAACTAAAAGCTAAGTTTTTATCATGCCCGCAGACGCTATTACATGGTGATATGCATAGCGGCAGTATTTTTGTCGATCAAAAAACCACTAAGATGATCGACCCTGAATTTGGCTTTTTTGGCCCAGTTGGCTTTGATATCGGCTCATTTATCGGCAATTTATTATTAAACTACTGCGCGCAAAATGCTCGTATTAGTGAATTTGTTACACGCCGTAACTATCACACCCATTTACTGACTTGCCTGCAAGAGAGTTATTCTTTGTTTGAACAACAGTGGCTGACATTTATTGCAGAGCAAACCACAGATAACAATTTAAAAGCCGCTGGTTATGGCGAGTATTTTATGCAACAAGTATTACAAGACGCGATTGGTTACTGTGGGACAGAACTGATACGCCGCACTATCGGCTTAGCACACGTTGCTGACATTGATGGCATTGAAGATGCGCAGGCGCGTTTAGACGTACAACGCCACACTTTAGCGCTGGGTGAGCAGTTAGTACTCAACGCCCACACTTGCAATAACAAAGAAGAGTTTTTCTCTTTATTGATAAGCCAACTAAATTAAATTTATAAAAATAGCAAAAGGCACTTTATTTAGTGCCTTTTATCAACCTATTTGGGCGGGACCTAGCTTCTATTACCTAGTCTTTTAAATTACTGGTAATTTTCATACATTTTATCAAGCGGCTCTGATAAACCATTTTCTTGCACAACGCGCACATGCTGGCGGCCAAGTTCACGGGCACTAAATACCCCGCATGAGTGAGCAATTAAACCCGCACCATAATGAATGTACTTATTGTAGTTTGCTACGCGCTGCGCTTTATCGGCGACATCTAAGCCACGTTGCAACCGCTCGTTGTGTGTGGTTATCCCTGTTGGGCAAGTGTCTTTATTACATTGCAGCGCTTGAATACAACCCAAAGCAAACATATGACCACGTGCCGATACAACAAAGTCTGCGCCCAGCGCGAGCGCCCATGCAACCTTAGACGGCACAATCAGTTTGCCTGACGCAATAACTTTAATTCGCTCTCGCAGGCCATGCTTTTCGAGCATATTAACAACCAAAGGTAAACTTTCTTTCAGTGGTAAACCCACCGAATCCATCAGCGGTTGTGGTGCAGCACCGGTACCGCCATCAGCACTATCGATAGTAATAAAATCGGGCGCAGATTCAATACCACGATGATTGATCTCAGCAAACAAGGTTTCCAGCCATGCATAAGCGCCAATAACCGCTTTAAAGCCGGTTGGCTTGCCAGTCGTTTCGCGCACCGAGGCAATCATATCAAGTAAATCTGCAGGGTTTTTAACTTCAGGATGACCATTTGGGCTAATTGAATCGTGACCTTCTGGGATACCACGAATAGCCGCAATTTCAGCAGTCACTTTTTTGCCTGGCAACATACCGCCTTTACCAGGCTTCGCACCTTGGCTCATTTTAATTTCAAACATTTTTACTTGTTCATGCGCAGCTATTTGCTTGAGCTTCTCATGACTTAATTTACCTTGTTCATCGCGCACACCATATTTAGCTGTGCCAATTTGAAACACAATGTCGGCACCTCCTTCTAAGTGATAAGGGCTTAAACCACCTTCACCAGTGTTCATCCAACAACCAGCGAGTTTGGCACCTTGCGATAACGCACGTACAGCAGGTTTTGATAACGCACCAAAACTCATACCTGAAATATTGAATAGCGATTTAGTAATATAAGGATTTCGACAATGCGGCCCTAACGTAACTGCACTAGGTTCAAGCGCTTCTTCGTCCAAGGTAGGAAACGCGCAGTTCATAAACATCACGGTCCCGGTAACTTCTAGGCTCTGAGTTGAGCCAAAGGCGGTGGTACGATCAACATTTTTAGCCGCTTTATAAACCCAACTACGATCGGCGCGATTAAATGGCATTTCTTCGCGATCCATAGCGAAAAAGTATTGACGAAAAAACTCACCTTGGCGCTCAAAAAAGTATCTAAACCGACCTATTACCGGATAATTACGTCTAATCGCTTGTTTAGATTGAGTTACATCACTGATATAAAAATAAATAACAACTAAAACTAAACACCCAAATACCACTATAAATAAGCTGGCAAACACATCAATGCTAAAAACTATTAAATTACTCATGCAGCGCCCCTTGCTGGTTGTTTTTCCAGCTTTGAGAATATAAGCAGAACAAGTTTCAAGCAAATGTTTTGTAAGGAAAGCTCGGTTACACGCTAATCAGCACGAACCGAGATAAATTGAACGTTGTAATTTAGCCGCGCTTTTCTAGCTCGGTTTCAATATATTGATGGATTTGATCTTCTAATACTGACATTGGCACAGAACCGTGGCGAAGTATTTGATGGTGAAACTCACGTACATCAAAGTCTTGCCCTAATGCTTGCTCGGTTTCTTTACGTAAGCGCTTAATAGTCAGCTCACCAATTTTGTATGATAGTGCTTGTGCTGGCCATGAAATATAACGATCAGTTTCGGTTTTCACGTTATGTAGTGACAATGCCGTATTTTCACTCATAAACTTCATCGCGCGATCTCGGCTCCAGCCATACATATGCATGCCAGTATCAACCACTAAACGAGCTGCTCGCCACATTTCATAAGTTAAACGGCCAAAGTTACTGTATGGGTCTTGGTAAAAACCCGCTTCAATTCCTAAATACTCAGAATATAACCCCCACCCTTCACCAAATGCCGATAAGTATGCATTCTGACGATAGCTTGGTAAGTTTTCTAATTCAGCATTAAGGGAGATCTGTAAATGATGCCCTGGTACAGCCTCATGAAAAGTGAGAGCTTCTAATACGTATAAAGGGCGCTTATCAAGTGCATAAGTGTTTACCCAGTAATAACCCGCTTGATCATCACGACTCGAACCAGAATAACGGCCAGTCGTGTACTTAGGCGCTATGCTTGCTGGCACCGGCGCAACACCATAAGGCATGCGTGGTAAGGTATGAAATAGCTTAGGTAATTGTGCATCCATCTTTTTAGCTATGTACGATGCTTCTTTTAATAACTCTTCCGGTGTTTTAGCATAAAATTGCGGATCAGTACGTAAAAAGTGCACAAATTCAGCAAACGTGCCTTTAAAACCAACTTGCTCAATAATCTTATCCATTTCAGCACGAATACGTGCCACTTCTTTTAACCCCAGTTCATGGATTTCTTTTGGCGTCATATCTGTGGTGGTATAATACTTGGCGCGATTGGCATAAAACGCAGCACCATTAGGTGTTGCAGAGATACCAATTTCAGTACGCGCACCTGGCTGATACTCTTCATTAAAAAATGTTAAATAATCTTGATAAGCAGTAATCACTTGCTCTTTAATAATTTTCTTTGCTTGTTGTTGTAAAGCAAAAAACTCACCATCACTCAAACCAGCGGTATTATTTAAAAATGGTTTATAAAACTCAGACTCAGTAGCGTCATCAACAATATATGCACTGATAGAGTCTTGATAACCCACAAGCACCGCTTTCGGTTGCGTTAAACCAACTTCTAAACCTTTGCGCATCCAGCTGATGTTTTGCTGAAAAAATCGAGGAACTTGCTGCAAACGTTGCAAATAAAGCTGGTAATCAGCTAATTTTTTATAATCTGAACTCGACACCATAAAAGATAAACTAGAGTGAAAGCCATATTCAGAAGTAAGCGGCATGTAGTGGCTGTTAAATACATATTCATCGATACTATTTTGTACTTGTCCACGAATTATAGTGAGATTAATACGGTTTTCATCACTGAGTTTATCTTTATCTATTGCATCTAACTGCGCTAATAATTCAGTGTTATGTTGATATTTCTTTTCAAGAAACTCAGCAGATAAATTAGTTAACAAATAACCATCAACACCCTCGGGGTTGCTATACGTGCTAATACTTTTACGATAATCAACAATTGATTGCGCAACTTGCGTAAATTGTTGATCGCTATCTACGGTGGTCATTTGGCAAGCACTTAATGTACATGCCAAGGCGATGCTTAACAGAGAATGACGCATAACCGATGAAGGTGATTTTTTCATAATAATAGGGATCTGCTACTGAAAACGTGAGGGTTAACCTAACCTAGACTGCTACAATAACCAAAAAAATGCGACCAAGGGCAATAAATACAAGGTTAAATTAACCGCGACTATTGACTAGTAGTTAATCAGCACTTTTTATTGCTTAATAAGATTGTCGAGAAAACCAGCTATTGAGCGATAAAAATAGAAATTTCGCTATCAAATTACATATTTTTGCTTTTAAATATCCCCGATACAGATTAATGTAAGGCAATCCCATACGCTAGGATTGCGTCAAGACCTCACGGAGAGAGTTATTTAATTTCGCTGTTACGTGTATTTAATTGGTGTATACAATGATGTTCCATGATTCCATGGCTATTGCTCAAGAAAAAATGACCAAGGTATGTATCTTTTTAGAACATCATATATTACCACCGACTCCTCTTAATTATCACGTTGTCTACACCTACGTTAGCCAAGTTAATTCTGATTTAAATACCACTATCGATCGTGCAATTGCCCAAGGCCAAGAAATTGACTGTGTTTATGTAGAACAACTTTATTTCGATTACATGGATCAAGCCCATAAAGCTGAAACCAATATGGTTCGTAATGTTGATGGTATTATTAATTCATTATCACGTAGCGCGCACTCAACCGAAAAAGATATTATCCGCTTTGCAAGTCAAGTCAGCGACTGTGTACATTCTTTAGATGAAAATAATATTGCCCAAACTCGCCTCGCACTTGAGACATTAAATAAGCAAACTGCTCACTTGCTCACTCAACATAAACAATTTAAACAAGAGCTGATCAAAGCAAAGCGACGACAAGAAAAAACTCAACAACAACTCGTACAATTACGCAAACAACACATCACCGATCAACAAACAGGCCTTTTTAAACGTCATTATTTAAACCAGCAAACACAATTATGGTTAGACCAAAAAAAATCTGTGTGCGCGATTGCCATTCAAATAGATAACCTAGATCACTTTATTGATAACTACGGCGATATCATTGGTGAAGTAATTTTAAGCAAGGTAGCTAAACAAATTCAAAAATATGTATTTGAAAGTGGCCTACCAGGGCGAACAGGCAAAGATGCTTTTACTGTATTACTGGCTGATATCGACCCTGAAACTGCGAATGTAATTGCTGAAAAAGTCCGTAATGGAGTCGAAAAATTACGTTTCGTTAGTTCTAAAAACGGTATTAAACTTCCAGCAATCAACCTTTCATTAGGGATTGCCAAGCACTTAGACGAAAAAGATTTTAATAATCTTGCCCGTAAAGCCTCCAATGCAGCACATAAAGCCAGATCGCTTGGCCAAAGCAGCTTTATTGCCGGACAGTGAGCCGTAACTCATAAAGCTTGATCCACAAGCAATTTTCCCCAGATTCAAATTGCACCATGGCGTAACAATCAAGTACACTAGTCTTTATTACCACGATAGAGATTAATCATGAACGAGAATCCTGAAAAGACCACGCATTTTGGTTATAAAACCGTTGCCGAAACCGAAAAAGCTTCTATGGTTGCCGATGTATTTCATTCCGTTGCTACTAAATATGACGTAATGAATGATCTCATGTCGTTTGGTATTCATCGTTTATGGAAACGTCAAACCATTGCTAGTTCAGGTGTGCGTAAAGGCCATCATGTGCTGGATTTAGCCGGTGGCACCGGCGACTTAACGGCAAAGTTTAGTCAACTAGTTGGTGATACTGGGCAAGTAGTATTAGGTGATATTAACTCATCAATGCTTAAAGTGGGGCGCGAAAAGCTACATAACCTAGGTCTTGTCGGTAATATTGACTACGTACAAATGAATGCTGAAGCACTGCCTTTCCCTGATAATAGTTTTGATTTAATTACCATTGCCTTTGGTTTACGTAATGTTACAGATCAAAATAAAGCACTTCGCTCGATGTACCGAATCTTAAAGCCTGGTGGTCGTCTGCTGGTATTGGAGTTCTCCAAACCAGAGCATCAAGTATTAAGTAAAGCCTATGATTTTTACTCATTTAACTTACTACCTAAAATGGGTGAGTTAGTTGCTAACGACGGTGAATCATACAAATATTTAGCTGAATCAATTCGTATGCACCCAGATCAAGAAACACTAAAAGCAATGATGAACGAGGCTGGATTTGAGCAAACCACCTATCAAAATCTCACCGGTGGTATTGTAGCATTACATCGTGGCTTTAAATATTAAGCGTCACACCAGCTAGTAAAGTTTATTGCTAAGGTATTGTATGTTAAATAATTTCATGGTCGCACTCGTCGAAAGGGTTTTAAATACGGCGCTTAAACTCGATCCCACTCTTAGCGATAGACTGTCGTCAATATCCCAACAACGTTTATTAATTGATATACGCGATTGGCAACAGCAGTTTTTAGTGGTGTTTACTGGCCAACAACTGCATTTATACAACACTACCGAAACGCAATATGACTGCATGATAAGCGCCGATATTAATACTTTAATGGCACTTAAAAACCCTGCAATGCTGACTCAGTTAATCCGCCAAGATAAACTCGATTTGCAAGGTGATCTAAATATTGCACAAGGGTTTAGTAATGCTTTCGCTGCGCTTAATATCGATTGGCCTGAACACTTATCTGATTATCTTGGTGACGCAGCGGCACAGCAACTATGGCAGTTAGTTAAACAAACTCAACAGCAAAGTCAAAAAGCCAACAAGAAACTCTCTACAACGCTAACTACTTTATGCCAAGACGAGCTCAAAGTGACCATTCATCCTTTAGAGCTTGAGCAATTTAAGCAACACACGCGTCAACTCAAAGCACATGTTGCGCAACTTGAGTTACGTATCAACCAACTACTTCAAGCAAAATGAATCAGTAAGGATTATCTGTGTCAGCTGCTCGGCTTTATAACATCACAAAAACCCTCCTTAGCTATGGTTTGGATGAACTGATCCCATCACAAAAAATACCTTGGTATGGCAAAGTTGGCCGTGCATGTCTATTTTGGCTAACCAATAAGCACCCAGAAAAACCAGCAGGGTTAAGACTGCGTTTAGCATTACAACAATTGGGGCCAGTATGGATCAAATTTGGCCAAATGTTATCTACTCGGCGCGATTTATTACCACTAGATATCGCTTTAGAGCTAGCCTTGCTGCAAGATCAAGTACAGCCATTTGATGGTGTGTTAGCACAACAACTAATTGAAAATGCACTCGAAATCGATGATATCAGTGAATACTTTAGTGATTTTGAGCAAACCCCTTTAGCTTCAGCATCCATTGCCCAAGTACATACAGCCACTTTAGTGGATGAGCATAATCAACCACAAAAGGTGGTTATCAAAGTCATTCGCCCTGATATCAGAGAACAAATTGACGCTGATTTAGCATTAATGGAACAATTTTCTAAAATAGTGGCCAAGTTAATCAATGAAGCGAAAAGGTTACGCCCTGTTGAAGTAGTCAAAGAGTATAAGAAAACCTTACTTGATGAACTTGATCTGATGCGTGAAGGCGCAAACGCCATTCAATTAAAGCGTAATTTTGAAGGTTCTGATTCGCTTTATATTCCCTATGTTTACAGTGACTATAGTCGCGTAAATGTACTAGTCATGGAGCGAATTTACGGCATTCCAGTGTCTGATACTGAGGCATTAGTTGCGCAAAACACCAATATGAAACTACTGGCTGAACGCGGTGTGGAGGTGTTTTTCACCCAAGTGTTCCGTGATAGTTTTTTTCATGCTGATATGCACCCTGGTAATGTATTTGTATCCTATGAAAGCCCTGAAAACCCCAAATTTATCGGTATCGATTGTGGCATCGTGGGCACGCTAAACAAAGAAGACAAACGTTACTTAGCCGAAAACTTTATTGCCTTTTTTAATCGCGATTATCGTCAAGTCGCACAATTACATGTCGATTCTGGCTGGGTACCTAAAGACACCAGCGTGGAAGAATTTGAGTTTGCCATTCGCACTGTCTGCGAGCCGATTTTTAATAAGCCATTAGCAGAGATTTCATTTGGCCATGTCTTAGTTAATCTATTTAATACCGCTCGTCGCTTTAATATGCAAGTTCAACCCCAATTAGTTCTACTACAAAAAACCTTGTTGTATGTTGAAGGCCTTGGGCGTCAGCTATATCCGCAACTAGATTTATGGAAAACAGCTAAACCCTTTTTAGAAGACTGGGTAAAGCAACAGGTTGGTCCTTGGTCGGTATTTAAACAGGTATACGCAAATTTGCCATTTTGGGCAGAAAAAATGCCCGAGTTACCTGATTTGATCTATCACAACTTAAAACAACAGCGCAACAGTCCTGCACCACTGCCACAGCCATCGCACAAGCCATTATTACTTGGTCTTTTTGCTGGCTCAGCAATGATAGTATCAGGGTTATGTTATTTGCAGCATGACCTTGTCGCTGCAGGTATTGCTGCGATATGCTCTTTAAGCGGCTTTATACTTGCTTGGCGCAGCGCTGCATAAACTAAGTGCTATTTAGTGCTCGGTGAGTATAATCAGTACAATAATTTTAATTCACAGTATTTAATTAAGTGGAGAACATCATGGGTTTTGGCGGCATTAGTATTTGGCAATTGTTAATTGTTTTGGCAATCATAGTGTTACTTTTTGGTACGAAAAAATTGCGTGGTATTGGCGGTGATTTAGGTAACGCTGTAAAAGGGTTTAAAAAAGCAGTCTCTGAAGATGAGCAAAATAAACCAGCAGAACCAATTGAACAAGCAAATAACCCAATACAAAACAAAGAGTCTGTTGATAAAAGTAAAGAAGACCATAAGGCTTAATTAGCATGGGTATGTGGGAACTTGTTGTGGTGTTAATCGTCGGCTTAGTGGTACTTGGCCCTGAGCGGTTGCCAGTTGCTATTCGTACTGTTAGCCGTTGGATAAAAACTATAAAATCGCTGGCTAATTCGGTTAAGGCTGAAGTTAATGAAGAATTAAGAGTGCATGAGTTACACCAAAATTTAAAAAAAGCCGAACAACAAGGCATGCAGGACTTAAGTCCTGCAATAAAAGATTCAGTCAGCGAATTGCAAAAGGCTGCGGACTCGGTCACCCATAGTTATAAAAGAAATCCTCCTGAGCAAGCAGATAAAGTGAATGTTGATGAACAAAAATGAAATTATTTTTGTTAGCTATGGTCTATATATCGGTAACGAGTTAAATTATGACTGAACAAGTTAAATCAGGCTTTGTAAGTCATTTAATTGAATTGCGAAATAGGCTCATGAAAGCCTTATTAGCCATATTAGTATTTTTTATTGCGCTGGTTTACTTTGCAAACGATATTTACGGTTTTGTAGCGGCTCCATTAGTTGCGCACTTACCAAGTACAGCAACCATGATCGCTACAGATGTAACTGCACCGTTTTTTGCGCCGTTTAAGTTAACCTTATTTGTCGCTTTATTTGCAGCGTTTCCGTTAATTTTACACCAAATCTGGGGCTTTATTGCGCCAGGGTTATACCAACATGAAAAACGTATGTTAATGCCTGTTTTGGCATCAAGCATTATTCTTTTTTATAGTGGTATCGCATTTTGTTACTTTGTAGTGCTGCCCATTATTCTTGGCTTTTTTACTAGCGTTGGTCCAGAAATGATGACCTTGGCACCAGACATTAGTAGCTACTTAAGTTTTGCATTGAAGCTCTTTTTTGCCTTTGGGGTCGCTTTTGAGATTCCGGTAGCTATTATGCTGTTATGTTTTAGTGGCGCTACCACAACACAAAGTTTAAAAGAGAAACGCCCTTATATTGTAGTCGGGGTTTTTGTTGTAGCAATGTTTTTAACGCCACCTGATGTGCTATCACAATCTTTATTAGCATTTCCAATGCTGCTGTTATTTGAATTGGGTTTAATCTTAGCATCCTTTTATAAGGCTAAACCTCAACAAGATGAATCAGAGGAATAAATGAAAAAACAACTTTTACCAATACTTGCCTTGTTAAGCATTCCAACTGTTCATGCCAATGAAGTTAACTTACAAGCTTTACAAGCCTGTACATTTATTGAAAATGACTTCAATCGCTTGCTTTGTTACGACAATACCATGGCAGGCAAGTCATTAACTAAACCAGAAACAACAAAAACCTTAACTCCACCTGCAAGTTCAGTCACCGCAACAGCGGATGTAGCTGTTGCTAGTAAGCAAATAGTTAAAGTTAAAAATGAAGATTTTGGCTTAGAGCATAAAGAACTAGTAAAAGAAAACGACAATGAAATTACTGCCGTCGTGACTAACGTAAAAGAAGCACCTTACGGTGAGTTAATAATTAGTTTAAATAACGGCCAACAATGGCGCCAAATTGGCTCAGATAGCTTGCGTATCGACCAAGATGATACTGTAATTATTGAGCGCGGTATGTTCAACTCATTTTTATTGAAAAAAGCAGGTCAGAATCGCTCAATCCGCGTTAAGCGCACTAATTAATGACCACATCACTTATTGATGCTGGCGTAAATCTTACCAATCATCAATTTGATGCTCAACATTCGGCTATCATTACTCGTGCAAAAGCGCAAAATGTTAGCCAGATGCTGTTAATTGGTTGCGATATAAACTCCAGCCAGCAAGCTCTTCACTTAGCACAACAGTACCACCTACTTGCTACCGCCGGTGTTCACCCCCATGACGCAAAATCAGCCGATGAAAAACTAGAAATACAATTGTGCGCTCTTGCTGCAAATCCTGAGATTGTAGCAATTGGTGAATGCGGGTTAGATTACAACCGCGACTTTTCGCCTCGTGAAACTCAACGTTCTGTGTTACACCGACAACTCGCTTTAGCGGTAGAGTTAAATCTTCCGGTATATTTACATGAGCGAGATGCGAGCGAAGATATGCTGGCGATACTGCAACAGTATTCGGTGCGAGGAGTATTACATTGTTTTACCGGTGATCAACACGCCTTAGAGCAATACTTATCACTCGGTTTATACATTGGTATTACTGGTTGGGTCTGTGACGAACGTCGTGGTAAATCACTACAACAACTGGTGCCTATGCTGCCATTAGAGCGTCTATTAATTGAAACAGATGCGCCGTTTTTGATCCCACGCTCGTTAACTCCAAAACCAAAATCGCATCGCAATGAACCAAGCTATTTACCACATATATGCCAAACAATTGCGTCCTTAAAAGGTCTAGAGTTTGCAACTGTTGCAAAGCAAACTACACTTAACTTCCAACAGTTATTCAACCACAAGGGCTGATAATGAAGCGTGTTTGGTTGCTGCTTTATAGCTTTGTACTTATTTCATTCTCAGCCAATGCAACGCAGATCACCTTAGATAAGCATTTTGAACATATATTAAATATTCCTTTTGAATATTCTCAACAACCTTTAACAATAGAGCAAGCTAAGCTAGCCCCTACTCAGCAATGGCAACAACTTCCTGAGCAATCGCTCAATTTAGGACTAACCAATCAAGCCGTGTGGCTGCGCCTACAACTGGTCAACGCTGAGGATTCAGATCTACAAATTTTACTGTCCATTGATAATCCGTTATTAGATAAAGTGGCTGTATACCATTACTTTAAGCAAAACAGATTATTGTTTAAAGAAATTGGTGATGCATTACCACTCAATAACCGACAAATTAAAACAGAATCATTATTAGTAAAGCTAACACTCCCCCCGAAAAGTAACTCAACATTACTACTTCATATTAAAAGTCTAGATGGTGTTAGAGTGCCGTTAAGTCTTTGGCAATATGATGAATATTTAAAATATAAAAGTAAGTTTAATTTAATGTATGGCTTGCTAGTCGGGTTTATTTTATCTTTAGCGATCACTTGCTTGGTTATGTTTGGTTTTTCACGAAAGCGCTACTTTGCACTCTGTGGCACTATTTTAATGGCTTTATGGTTATTACTGATTTACTTATATGGCTTTGGCTATCGCTATTTTCACCCGTCTTTGCCTAGTCTGCAGCAGCTTGCAGTTCCAAGCATGTTGATATTAACCACTTGCTTATTCAAACTATTATTTGAACAATTACGACTGTCCACGAAAATGTGGCTGCAACCCTTACATAGATTGAGTAACTGGTTACTTTTTATCAGCCTATTTTTTATTTGGTTATTACCAACAAATATCATGCTTTATTACAGTCTACTCTTGCCCGCGCTAGTGATGTTATTACACATAGCGGCGTTAGGGATCGATATTAAGCAACAGCGAACACAGCCACTATGTGCGCTGCTATGTGGAGCGTTGATGTTTTTTTCCGCACAGCTTTACATGATTATTGTTGTGTTTAATTTCTATGATTTTAATGCGCGTGGTTTACCGTTTGTATTTTTTAGCTTTTTAATCTGCTCACTCAGTTTAAGCTTTGCTACCATCAAACACTTTTTAATCGAACGCGATGCCCAAGTTACTGCACAGCAGAGTAAAATAGCCCAAAGTGAAGCACAAGATGCCATCTTACAAGAACGTTTAGAGCTGCAAGAACAAGCTAGGTTAGATTTAGAAGCAAATATAGAAGAGCGAACGTTTGAACTTCAGGTCACTCTGCGTGAGCTTGAAGAAAAGAATCGCGCACTTGAACAAATCAATATGGAAGATCCATTAACACAAATAAAAAATCGCCGCTATTTCGATAAAAAGCTAGTAATGGACTTGCGTCGCTCTCGTCGGGAGCAAACATCTTTAAGCGTGATAATGCTCGACATAGACCACTTTAAGAGCATTAACGACACCTATGGGCACTTAATTGGCGACCAAACTATTCGTGCTGTGGCTGACATTATAAAAAGCCATTTAAAACGCCCACTTGACGAAGTAGCCCGTTATGGTGGCGAAGAGTTTGTTATCTTACTCCCCAATACCGCCCTCGGTGGTGCTGTAGAAATAGCGGAGCAAATCCGCCAAGCAATCATGGATGCGACAATTACAGTAGCAAACAATGAGATAAAGTTTACTATTAGTGCTGGTGTATATAGCGCCATCGCTGAAGACATTCACAATCCGGGATTATTCACCGACTGCGCCGACAAAGCACTTTATCATGCCAAGCAAAGTGGGCGTAATCGTGTAGTTAGTTTTCCAATTTTAGACTAGGAGCAAATAATGGCCCAATCAGGTCTCGACCTTTTCCCTTATACTCGCATGCGCAGAATGCGCCGCAATGATTTCTCTCGCCGCTTGATGGCTGAAAATCAACTCAGTGTGAATGACTTAATTTACCCAGTATTTGTGCTTGAAGGTAACAATCGCCGAGAAGCCATTGCATCGATGCCAGGCATAGAGCGCTTATCGATTGACTTACTGCTGATTGAAGCAAAAGAGTTGGTTGAATTAGGTATTCCTGCAATCGCTATTTTTCCGGTCACCCCTGCGGACAAAAAATCATTGCTTGCTGAAGAAGCTTACAATGATGATGCACTGGCACAACGCACTGTACGCGCACTCAAAGAAGCCTATCCAGAATTAGGGGTAATCACCGATGTAGCACTTGATCCCTTTACAGTGCATGGGCAAGACGGAATTATCGACGATGATGGCTATGTAATTAACGACATCACGACAGAAATATTAGTTAAACAAGCGATATCTCATGCACAAGCGGGTGCAGATATTGTTGCCCCTTCAGATATGATGGATGGCCGCATTGGCGCGATCCGTGAAGCGCTAGAGGCCGAAGGCCATATTCATACACGCATTATGGCTTATTCAGCTAAATATGCCTCAAGTTACTATGGACCATTTCGTGATGCAGTCGGTTCGGCTGGTAACTTAAAAGGTGCGGACAAAAAAACCTACCAAATGGACCCAGCTAATTCCGATGAAGCCATTCGTGAAGTAGCGCTGGATTTACAAGAAGGTGCTGACATGGTGATGGTGAAACCCGGTATGCCTTATTTAGATATCGTACGCCGAGTTAAAGATGAATTTGGTGTGCCGACGTTTGCTTATCAAGTGAGTGGCGAGTACGCGATGCATAAAGCGGCGATTGATAATGGCTGGCTTGCTGAAGAAGCCACAATTATGGAGTCCTTGCTTGCTTTCAAACGTGCTGGCGCTGACGGTATTCTTACCTATTTTGCAAAGCAGGCTGCACAACTGCTAAAAAGGTAAGCCTTATACATTTTTAATTTAGAAAAGGGCGATTCTGCGCCCTTTTTATTTCCATATTATTAACATTTTGTATTTTCTTTGTCATAAATTTTCCTTAAACTGTTTGTCCCACTCGGGACACAATACACGGGAAAAAATAATAATGTTTAAAACAAAAATAACGCCATTGGCGCTTGTAATTGCAAGCCTCAGTGCACCAGCTTCTGCTAATTTAATAATTTCAGAATATGTTGAAGGTGGTAGTAACAATAAAGCAATTGAGCTTTTTAATACCTCTGGCGAAACACTATCGCTTGATGGCTATAACATCTCACTTTTCGCCAATGGCAATGGCGACCTGACAGCTCCAAATAATACACTTGCTCTATCCGGTAGCTTAGCCGCCAATGGCACCTATGTAATCGTAAATGCAGGCTCTGTAGACGAGCTTAAAGCTAAAGCTGATATTGAAGCAACCGTTACTTATTTCAATGGTGATGATGCATTGGTACTTACGAAAGACGGCACTATTGTTGATAGCTTTGGTCAGTTAGGCGTTGACCCTGGTAGCGAATGGTCAGCCGGAGGTGTTAGCACCAAGGACAAAAGCTTACGTCGCAAGCTAAGTATTACTGCAGGTCGCAGCGATGCTACTGCGTCATTTGATCCAAGTGAACAATGGCTACAATTTGATAAAGATGACTTTTCAGGGCTCGGTTTTCATGGTGAGAGTACTGAGCCAACCCCAGATCCAGAACCAGTTATTCCATTAGAATGCGGCGCAGCTAAAACACTTATCAGCGCAGTACAAGGTGAAGGTGGTGATAGCCCTCTGTTAAACACAGAAATTGAGCTGGAAGGCGTAGTAACTGCTGATTTTCAAGGTAGTGAGCAATTAAGTGGCTTCTTTATTACATCACTTGATGCAGATATTGATACAAACCCACTTACTTCTGAAGGTATCTTTGTTTATTTTGCTAATACCGATGTCAATGTTGGTGATCACGTGCGAGTTAAAGGCAGTGTCGCAGAATACTTTAATGCCACCCAAATTGGTGATGTTAGTCAAGTGGAAGTATGTGCTACAGGCTTAACGCCAACAGCAACAAGTATCACTCTCCCTGTTAATAATGTAACCGATTTAGAAGCTTATGAAGGCATGCTGGTTTCACTAGAACAACCGCTGGTTGTTAGCAACAACTATGGTTTAGGCCGTTATGGTGAAGTAGGTCTTGCCACAGAACGCTTATATCAAGGTACACAAATAGCCCTTCCTGGTGATGCTGCTAACGCTGTTGAAGCCGAAAACATAAAAAAACAAATCTTACTTGATGATGGTTCAACGAAGCAAAACCTTGACCCAGTTTCTTACCCTGGTACTGGCTTAGACGCTTATAACACATTACGTTTAGGTGATTCTGTAAACGCAATCACTGGTGTAATGGGTTACAGCTTTGATCGCTATCGTATTCACCCAACAGTACAACCAACTTTTGTTGCAACTAACCCACGTACAAATGCGCCAGAACTGCACGCTGATGCAGATATTCGAATTGCAAGTTTTAATGTCCTTAACTACTTTAATGGTGATGGTCAAGGTGCTGGTTTCCCAACCAGTCGTGGCGCTGATAGTGAAGCTGAATTTATTCGCCAACAAGCGAAAATTGTCAGTGCACTTGTTGCTATAGAAGCTGATGTTATCGGCTTAATGGAAATCGAAAACGATGGTTTCGGTGCAAATAGCGCTATTGCTAGTCTAGTTAATGCGTTAAACGATGAAGATAGCAATAATGAATACGCCTTTGTTAATTTTAACGTAGATAAAATTGGTACTGATGAAATTACCACCGCACTTATCTACCGTGCAAATAAAGTCGCACAAGTTGGCACCGCAGCTATCACAACCCAATATCCATTTGACTATAGTAACCGTACACCTATCGCACAAAGCTTCAAATCACTTGAATCAGAAGAAGTATTTACTGTTGCTGTAGCACATTTAAAATCCAAAGGTAGCTGTGGCAGTGCCGATGGCAACAATGCCGATTTAGGTGATGGGCAAGCATGTTGGAATGAGATCCGCGTTGCTGGTGCTAATGGCTTTGCAGACTGGCTTGATAGCAAGCCAACAGGCATAGACGATGAGGACATCATATTAGTAGGTGATATGAATGCCTATGCGATGGAAGATCCAATACGTGCATTTGCAGACAAAGGATTTAAAAATGTCGTTGCAGAATTAGATGGTAACACTCTTGGCTATTCATATAGTTTTTCTGGACGTATGGGCAGCCTAGATCATGCAGTTGCCAGCCCAAGCTTACTCGCGAAGGTTGTTGCAGCGACAGATTGGCATATCAATGCTGATGAGCCGATCAGTCTGGATTATAACGTAGAGTTTAAATCTGATTCTCAAGTTGCTAGCTTGTATTCAGAGAGTGCTTATCGTGCCTCTGATCATGATCCTGTAATTATTGATATTCAATCTGCCCCTGCTGTAGAGCCAATTCCTGAGCCTCAAGCTCCAGTTCTAGAGCCTGAGCAGAGTTTTAGCATCAGTGAAAATAGTCCAATTGGCACTGTCATTGGTCAATTGAGTTTTAGTGATGCCGATGCACAGTACACACCCGTTATTGGCTTCATTGTATCTGGCCACGATGCAGTAACTATAAATGAGCAAGGGCAACTAATCGTTGCTGGTGATTTAGACTATGAGTTTGAAAGAAAAATCACATTAATGGTACAAGCAAAAGACAGTGCTGGTAATTTATCAAATGCGCAGCTCGTTTACATTAATATCGCTAATGATGAGACTGATGACGAAGACGATGACTCAGGTTCATTATTTTGGTTAACGTTACTGGCGTTACCACTAACATTCCTACGCCGTAAAAAAGCGTAGCATAAACTAAACTCTGCTTGTAATAAGTTTATTCAGCAGAGTTCAGATTAGTAAAAAGGCCGCTAAACTGCGGCCTTTTTTATGCATTACATTGGGTATGCTGTGAATTATTACAGCTATTCTTCTTACTATACCAATACATAATTGACTGCTGAGCTTGATCATCAAACTGCCAATTATAAAAGTGGATTACTTTGCTATCTTCTAAAGAAACCGATAAAACAGTCAGTAATTTTAATGAGTTAAATTGAATATCAATAATTTCATCTGCATTAATATATTTTTTACCTAACCCCTGAGAGTAATAAATGCCCGCTTTATAACAATGCAAAAAGCGTAAATTGATGATGCTCAAAATTGAGATAATAAATATAACAGGAACAATAATTAGGGCTAAAAAAGTCTGATTTACAGCAAAGATGATTGTTAGCAAAAAAGCAACAGCACAAAGGGTTAGTATCATAACTAACTGCAACAGCCAGTTTGGGCTCAATTTAATTGAATTCATATAAACGTCCTAAAAAGTACACATATATGTCTCTTTATTCGAGAGACTTCCATTTCTCTAATATGCGTATATGGGTGGCATAAGCGGGTATTCTACCTGTATTAGTAACTAAGATTCAAGTAATTGCACTACTTTTTACCTAGTTATAAATAACTAGTTTAATTAGTAAGACAGCCAGCTTTTAAACTACAACTTATGAGTGGAATAACGTTTAAGCTGCAGTAATAAATAGTTGATTATTTGACTCTTTGCTTCAATAGCGACTAAGAGTGCTAACGACTCATTGCTAGCATAACAACAAAAAAGTATTCGATTGTTGGAGGGATAATATTTCTGGCAATAAAAAACCCGCAACAAGTGCGGGTTTTTTTAAGAGTTTAAAGGCTAATTACTTAGCAGCTTTTTTCTCTTTTTCTGCAGCGATTACAGTTTCAGCTACGTTTTGTGGACATGGTGCATAGTGTGAGAACTCCATAGAGAACTGACCACGACCTGATGTCATTGTACGTAATGAACCGATGTAACCGAACATTTCTGATAACGGAACGTCAGCTTTAATACGAACGCCTGTTAAACCAGCTTCTTGGTCTTTCATCATACCACGACGACGGTTAAGGTCACCGATTACATCACCAACGTGATCTTCTGGAGTGAACACGTCAACTTTCATGATTGGCTCAAGAAGTTGTGCGCCCGCTTTAGGGATCGATTGACGGAAAGCGCCTTTAGCAGCGATTTCGAATGCGATTGCAGATGAATCCACGGCATGGAAGCCACCGTCGAAAAGTTCAACTTCAACGTCAAGCACTGGGAAGCCAGCTAGCACACCTTCGCTCATCATTGACTTGAAGCCTTTCTCAACTGCAGGCCAGAATTCTTTAGGTACGTTACCACCAACAACTGATGATTTAAACGTGAAGCCTGAAGCAACTTCGCCTGGCTTGATGCGGTAGTCGATTTTACCGAACTGACCAGAACCACCTGATTGTTTCTTATGCGTGTAGCTATCTTCGATTTCACGAGTGATAGTTTCACGGTAAGCAACCTGTGGTTGACCAACGATAAGATCTACGCCGTAAGTACGCTTAAGGATATCAACTTTGATATCTAAGTGAAGCTCACCCATACCTTTAAGGATAGTTTCACCTGAATCTTCATCAGTCTCAACTTGGAAAGATGGATCTTCTGCAACCATTTTACCGATAGCAACACCCATTTTCTCATTACCGCCTTTATCTTTAGGCTGTACAGCAATCGAGATTACTGGAGTTGGGAATACCATTGGCTCAAGTGTTACTGGGTGCTTAGGATCACAAAGAGTGTGACCAGTTTGCACGTTTTTCATACCTACGATTGCAATGATGTCACCAGCTTGTGCGCTAGTTAATTCATTACGGTCGTCTGCTTGCATCTCAACCATACGGCCAACACGCTCAGTTTTACCAGTAAACGCGTTAAGGATAGTGTCACCCTTATTAAGTTTACCTGAGTAAATACGTACGAAAGTTAATGCACCAAAACGGTCATCCATGATCTTAAACGCTAACGCTTTGAATGGTTCGTCAGTAGATACGATTGCGAATTGACCATTTTCGTTACCTTCTTCATCCATAAGAGGTTGAGGATCAACTTCTGTAGGAGATGGTAAGTAGTCAACAACAGCGTCAAGTACTAATTGCATACCTTTGTTCTTGAAAGCAGAACCACAGTATGTAGGGAAGAAAGCAAGGTCACGAGTACCTTTACGGATACAACGCTTGATATCTTCTAAAGAAGGCGCTTCACCTTCCATATACGCTTCAAGAAGTTCGTCGTCTTGCTCTAGAGCAGTTTCAACTAGCATTTCATAGTATTCTTCAGTTTTGTCTACCATGTCAGCTGGAACGTCTTCGATCGTGTAGTTCTCTGGAAGACCAGTTTCGTCCCAGATGTATGCTTTTTTAGTTAAAACATCAACAACACCACAGAACTCATCTTCGATACCGATTGGTAACGTCATGATTAGTGGGTTTGCGCCAAGTACTTTACGTACTTGCTCTGTTACACGGTAAAAATCAGCACCCATACGGTCTAATTTATTTACGAAAATAACACGTGCAACTTCTGATTCGTTAGCATAACGCCAGTTAGTTTCTGATTGTGGCTCAACACCACCAGAACCACAGAATACACCGATGCCGCCATCAAGTACTTTTAATGAACGGTATACTTCAACTGTGAAGTCAACGTGTCCAGGAGTATCGATAACGTTAAAACGGTGATCTTTCCAGAAACAGCTTACAGCCGCAGACTGGATAGTAATACCGCGCTCAGCTTCTTGTTCCATGAAGTCAGTTGTTGATTCACCATCATGAACCTCACCAGTTTTATGGATTTGACCAGTAAGCTTTAGGATACGCTCAGTAGTCGTGGTTTTACCCGCATCAACGTGCGCGAAAATACCAATGTTTCTGTACTTCGATAAATCTGCCATTATTTTACTCTTAATAAAGTCGAAAAATTATTCGGCGGGAGTATAGCATTACTTATAGCGAACATCACCATACATGTCGCTTAAAATGCAATCAATTTTATAATATTTTACTTTCTATGGGTTTTGAAGCGCATAGCCACACTAAAGCCGAGCGCTTTAGCCATTTTATGCACTTTTAAAAAAGCGCCGCTGACCCTTCACATAGGTCGCCTGAATACTAAAATCGCTGTTTAAAATAGCAAAATTCGCATGCTTACCTTCCGCTAAAGAACCAACTTGGCTGGCAATATTAAGAAATTGCGCGGGCACAATGCTGGCCATATTTATCGCCTCACGTAGCTCAACACTGCCTAATTGATGCATATTTTTAACTGCTTGCTCAAGCGTTAAAGTGCTGCCAGCTAACGAGCCGGAGGCAGTTCTCGCCACACCTTGTTGCACAACAACATCCATTTTACCCAATTTATACTCACCATCATTTAGTCCACCGGCATTGATACAATCACTGATCAAAGCGATTTTTTGTGGACCTTTTAGCTTATAGATCAGCTTTAAAATTGTAGGATGAAGATGTACACCATCTGCAATCACTTCAACAAGTGCGTCATCATTCATCAATACCGCGCCGGCACAACCTGGATCACGATGATGAATGCCACGCATCCCATTAAAAACATGCACCCCACCGCATGCGCCATGCTCAAGTGCGCTTTGAGTTTGTTCATAATTGGCATCACAGTGACCAAGCATTACCCTAATTCCTTGCGCTGTCAGGTATTCAATTAATGCATTTGCGCCTGGCTTTTCTGGCGCCAACGCAACCACTTTTAAGCTACCCATGGCTGCATTAATCATCGCTTCTAGATGCGACTGCGATAGCTCTAAAAAGTAATCTTGATTGTGCGCGCCTTTATGAACTTCACTAAAAAACAGGCCCTCACTATAGCCACCTAGCACCTGTGCACCGCTAGGTTGCTGCGTGTATGCCTGACCAATTACACTCATAGCATTAAGTGTTTGTTGCCAATCGGTGGTCACTGTCGTTGCTAAAAAGCCTGTTACTCCATGCTCTGCAAGTGAGCATGAAATCGTTTCAATACTACTCATTTTACAATCAATCACATCACAACCTTCGCGACCATGAATGTGTAAATCAATTAAGCCTGGAATAATTGCAGCATTACCATAATCATCAATAGGCACACCGGCTGTAGGGTTTTGCGTAAAATGACTAATAATGCCATTTTCAACTAACATGAAGTGATTTTTAAGTACTCGTTCTTGACAATAAATTATATCAGCTTTGACGTAAAACACGGATCCAATCATGCCAGCGCTCCCACTTGTTCTTTGGCCAAAATAGCGGCACCGCGAGCGCCACTGGCATCGCCAAATTCAGCAAGCACTATTTTTGGCACCCGAATATCAGCAAATACATACGGTACGATTGCATCTTCAAGCTTGCTCATTAGTTCATCAACTAAAGACATACCGCCACCAACTACAATCACCTCAGGGTCATAGGCCATAATAATTGCCGCAAAAGTACTGCCAATTAAATCCAAATAACAGGCAAAGCTTTGTTGGCAAAATACGTCGCCTTTTCTCAACCCTTCAACAATTTCAAAAGTAGTTAATACTTCGCCAGAAAAGTGCTGGTAAATTCTCGCCAAGCCAGGGCCTGCAATATAACTTTCAATGCACCCTGTTAAACCACAGCCACATTTTAAAATAGGTAACTGGTACTTCTGCTGTAACACTGCAGAAAGTGCGTAATGACCGTATTCACCTGCAATTCCCTGGGCGCTTTTATACAATTGACCATCAATACACAGCCCACCACCCGCACCAGTACCAAGAATTGCACCGAACACCCGGGTATGTTGCAAACCAACGCTGCTGCGCGCTTCTGAGAGTGCAAAACAGCGGCAATCGTTTTCGATCGCAACCGGGCGATTTATTAACTGAGCTAAATCTTGCGCGGCATTTTTACCGGTCGCATGAGGCACGTTAGCCGACAGTACTTGTTGGTTCGCATTAACAATGCCAGGCATACCAATACCGACCGCACCGTGACATTGATATTTATGATCAGCACTTAAAATCATACCTACTAACGCATTTAGAAAGTCTTGATAACTATTTTGCGGAGTCGCAATGCGCCATGATTCAAGTTGCTTTAATGAAGCGTCAAATACAGCAAGCTCAATTTTACTACCGCCAATATCAATGCCATAAATATACTGTTTAGTCATTAATATCACCTTGTTTTAGCGGGTAAATCGTCACCCCTTGCACCACTCTGTTTACTTCACCAGTTGGGCATGGGTTATCTACTGTAATGCCTAGTTGCCACGCTTTATAGAACGACATTATTTGCGCGCAGACCATATAATATAAGCCATTAAATACATCGTCTAATTGCTGCATCACCGCGTCATCTGGCAGCGTCAAGGCGTGAACATCAATAGCTTTATTATCGCGACGTAACTCATTCAACAAATCAATATCGTACTGCTTGGTATAGGTATTAGTTGAGCCAAATAAAACAATTAAAGTTTTATCATCAACCAATGATTTTGGGCCGTGACGAAAACCAAGCGGGGATTCAAAATACCCCATAACTTTACCCGCACTTAATTCTAATAATTTTAATGCTGATTCTTGCGCATAGCCTTTTAAGGATCCTGCGCCTAAATACACTAAGCGATGCATAGGCAGTTCAGCCAATGTTTTTAGTTCAGCTAATTTACCAGCAATATTTTTTTCAACCGCTTCTGCAATAGTTAAAACAGCGTTATCTGCATCACTAAATATTGCCACACTTGCCACCAACATTGAGGTAAAACTACTGGTCATAGCGAAGCTGTGATCAAGTGTTTGCGTAGGCATCAATAACGAGAAATAGTTTTCATCTTGCGCTACTTGTTTATGCAGTGCTCCATCAGGGTTACAAGTAATAAATAGATGCGCGCAGTGTTTTACATAGTTATTCACTACATCAACAGCGGCAACACTTTCAGGACTATTGCCCGAGCGTGCAAATGACACTAATAAAGTTGACTTATTTGGCTGTAAATACTGCTCTGGGCAGGCAACAAGCTCTGTGCTACTAACACTTCGACAAGCAATATCCAATTGTTGATTCAAATAACCAACAACCGCCTCACCAACATAAGCTGAGGTACCGGCACCGGTAAAAATTATTTGCGCATTTGGCTTATCTAATACGCCCGCAAGCCAACTATCTAGCTGCGCTTGCGCAGCTTTTACAATACTGAGCGTTGCTCGCCAACAATCGGGCTGCTGCATAATTTCTTTTGCAGTCCATAAACTATTTTTAGCTTCTAAAAGGGTTTCATCAATTGCTAAATAACTAGACATTACTACCTCACTTACGTCTATTGTTGTTTAAAACACGCATCTGCGTAGCGACTGGTTACTTGCATTATGTGATGAAGTACCAAAGATTTAGGGCTGTTTTGCAGGGTGTTATTTCGCACTGCAAGATACTGCAATGGCATATATTGGCTTAGTAACGGCAGTGGTATCGGTTGTTTTTGTAAATTACAAAATAGCTTATCAACGGCAGCTTGATTGCCTTGTTGTCCCCAGTAATAACGGATTCGATCACTAAAACTAAAGCGACGATAAAGCTGCTGCACTGATTTATCAACTTGATAAAAACGCTGCCAATTTTTCGGAAACTGCTGCATATCGGCATCAATAACAGTGCGTATATGTGAACATTGCTCGGTGTCTATTAGCGCATCTTCAATATGGCTTAATGCAAATAATGCCTCACGCAAAGCAAAGGTAAGCTCTGGGCCCACTTTTAAAATCGCAAAATGATCATTTACTAATTGTTGATACGCAATGGGCGTTTGATAATCAGTTGAATGTGCTTCAAAGGCAATGCCATCAACGGCCTTTATATATTGCTTTAGCCGTTGCGCTTTAGCGCTATCATAATCAAATACTTGCGTGTTATCGAATTCCACACCTGGCTGTACAACCAAGCCAACTACTCGCTGCCATGCCAATGATAACCCCTGCTGTAAAAATGCATCGTGATGCAATGCCAATGTACTAGCAACATGGTCAGTTTCTGTGACTGCAAGCGTATCTATTTGCTCATCGGCACCACCGGGCGGCGGCACCTCAGTACCAATAACATAGACTAAGTCACTGCGGCCAAAGGTATCTAATGCTGTTTGTTCAGCCACTGCACACAACTGCGCCGCACGTGTTGCAACTGTTTCATCTGCTAAAATTAATTCATCATCGACGCAGCGCATACTGGTGTCTAAGTGAATTTTTTTGAATCCTGCACCAACATAACTGGCGACCAACTGCTCAGCTTTTTGCATCGCCGATTCAGCGCTTTCATCACACCAACACACAGGGCCTAAATGGTCACCGCCAAGGATCAGCTTATCAATTGCAAACTCTTGCTTTGTCGCAAGCTGCTCAATAAATGCCATAAAATCAGCAGGTAACATACCCGTATAACCACCAAACTGATTGACCTGATTAGCGGTTGCTTCGATTAATAAATAACTATTATCTTGTTTGGCTTGCAATATGGCAGCTTCTAGCACCAATGGATGAGCGGAACAAACGGCATAAATACCCTGTTTTTCGCCGCGTTTATTCGCTGCGATTAATTGCTGTAATATCGTCATTGCAAGCCTCTTCGTTAGATAATCTTTGTTTAGTTATGAAAGTTAAAGATCGAGAATATGTAACCGCACACCTGCATCTTCGAGCGCGGTTTTTATCTCTGCTGGAATTCCACTGTCTGTAACCAGTACGTTTATTTCACTGGCGGCAATAATCTTATGCACGCCTTTACGATTAAATTTACTAGAATCTGTTACTACTATGATCTCTCGCGATACTTCACACATCACCCGATTTAGCAGAGCTTCAAGCTCAAAGTGCGTTGTAATACCAATATCTTTTTCAAAGCCATCAACACCCAAAATTAACTTATCAAAGTGATATTGTTGTAAGTGCTGTTCAGCTTGGCGGCCATAAAATGACAGTGATTTTTTACGTAGCGTGCCACCAGTCATTAACACTTCAACCGATGGCGCATTAAGTAGTGAGTGCGCCACATTTAAACCATTGGTCATCACAACTACGCCGTGGTGGCTGGTTAGATTTTTAGCGACTTCTTCAGTTGTTGTCCCTGAGTCTAAAATAATCGATTCACCATCCTTAATTAGACTCGCTGCAAATTTACCTAAGCGCTCTTTAATACCGCGATTTGCATCGTGTTTTTCTTTTAATGATAATTCTTGAGTTAAGCGATTACTGGCAACTGCACCACCACGGGACCGTACCAACAATCCTTTTTCATCCAACTCATTTAAGTCGTTACGGATAGTTACCGTTGAAACACCAAACAACTGAGCTAACTCAGGAACCTGCACCCGCTCTTGTTTGTAGACCAATTGCACAATCTCATGACGCCTTTCGATAGTGTTAAGCATGCCCGCTCTCTTTCATTGTTAACTTTCATTCATTGTACGCAGCTTTCGTTTACTTTCAATTCAATTTTTTTACATTTATCTTTAAACATTAAAAAGTGCAATTAAACCATTGTAAATAAAGACTTTAAAATAAAAAATAAAAAACAACACCACTAAAACGAAAGCAAATGAAAGATTTTTATCTTGCATTGATATTTCATTGTGTGTACAAATAAAAGCCTGCGAAAACAAATTTACAAATAATAAACAATAAGGGCAATGTTATGGGCGATCTCAACCGTAGACGATTTTTACAATCAATGGCCGCAATTGCAGCAACCAGCGCGGCTTTGGGTTGTACCTCTACCACCAATTCCAAATCAATATTAAGAACCGCACAACAAGGACGTTCAACCCTTGGCTTAACAGTGCCAAAAATGGACGTAGTAAGGGTTGGCTTTATTGGCGTGGGTGAACGTGGTGTTGGTGCTGTTAAGCATTTTTGTCATCTCGATGGCGTTGAAATTAAAGCAATTTGCGATACCCATCAGGCCGTTGTAGACAGGGCCGTGAAGATTGTCGTTGATAAAGGTTTTAAAAAACCAGATACCTATGGCAAAAACGATCACGATTACCGTCGCATGCTAGAACGCCAAGACATTGATATTGTTATTATTTCAACGCCATGGCAGTGGCATACGCCGATGGCTGTCGATACCATGGAAAGCGGCAAGCATGCTTTTGTTGAAGTACCAGCAGCTGTGACTGTAGAAGAGGCATGGCAACTAGTAAACACCTCTGAGCGAACTCAAAAAAACTGCATGATGTTGGAAAATGTTTGCTACGGACGCGACGAATTAATGGTTCTTAATATGGTTCGCCAAGGCGTTTTTGGTGAATTGTTGCATGGTGAAGCAGCATATATCCATGAGCTACGCTGGCAAATGAAAGAAATTGACCATAAAACAGGTTCTTGGCGTACACCATGGCATGCAGCGGTTAATGGTAATTTATACCCAACTCATGGCTTAGGCCCTGTTTCACAATACATGAATATCAATCGTGGCGATCGTTTTGACTATATAAGCTCGATGAGCTCGCCATCATTAGGCCGTGCAGCCTACGCTAAAAAAGAATTCCCCGCAGATCATAGCCGCAACAAACTTAACTATATTGCGGGTGATATGAATACCAGCATTATTAAAACGGTTAAAGGTCGCAGCATTATGGTGCAACACGATACCACCACCCCACGTCCTTATTCTCGTCATAACTTAATTCAAGGCACTAACGGTGTGTTTGCTGGCTTTCCAAATAGGATCGCACTTGAGCAAGGTGGCAGTAAAAGCTATCACGAGTGGGATTACGACATGGCTGATTGGTATAACAAATACGATCATCCGCTCTGGCAAAAAATGGGCGCTGAGGCTGAACGCAACGGCGGCCATGGTGGCATGGACTTCTTGATGTTTTGGCGGATTATTTTTTGCCTACGCAATGGCGAACCACTTGATCAAGATGTGTATGACGCAGCCGCATGGTCAGCTGTTTTCCCGCTATCTGTTGATTCAGTAGCCGATAGAAGTAACAGCAAAGACTTCCCAGATTTCACCCGTGGTCTTTGGCAGCAAGCAAAACCACTTGGCATTATTTCGTAATTAACCTCACGCGTGTTGGAGAAAAATACACTCAACACGCGTGGCAATAACTCAATAAAAAAACAACCATCAACAAGTAAAATACAGGTAACTATTATGAAAGCACAACTAAAACTGTCCACACTGTTTTTGTCTATGAGCGCCATCTTCAGTGGCACCTCGCTGGCAGCTGATGAAGACAAAAAAAAAGAAAAAGAAGCCGGAGCAGAGCAAGTCGAAGTAATTGAAGTTAGAGGTGTTCGCTCGAGTATTAAAGAATCCCTGTATTTAAAACAACAAGCTGTGGGGGTTATGGATGCTATCGTTGCTGAAGATATCGGTAAGTTTCCCGACCAAAACATTGCCGAGGCATTGCAACGGATGACGGGGATTGCAATTACCCGTAACGGCGGCGAGGGCCAAAATGTTACCGTGCGAGGTTTAGGTGGTGACTACAACGTTACCACCGTTAATGGCCGACGCATGGCATCAGAGCATTCTAGCCGTAACTTTAATTTTGATTTAATCGCCCCCGAAATAGTCCAATCCCTCGAAGTATACAAATCCCCACAAAGTAAAACACAAGAAGGCGGCATTGGCTCAGTTATCAATATCAAAACCCGCAAACCTTTGGATTTAGATGGTTTCACTTTATCAGGCAGTGCCAAAGGCATTTATGAAGAACGTACTGGCGACACCAATCCACAAGCTTCGTTTTTAATTAGTGATACCTTTTTTGATAATACCTTTGGAGCGCTGTTTACAGCGGTATATTCTGAACGAACACAGCGTGAAGACTCTTATGAAGGTGAAGGTTTTTATGATCCAGACGAGAATGTTGATGTACGTATCCCAATCGATAGTAACGGCAACGGCAAGCTTGAAGATAATGAGCAATCATACCCATCGATTATTCCAGGCTATGTACGTTATTCAAATTGGCAGGATACGCGTGAGCGACTGGGTGCAAGCTTAGCGCTGCAATGGCGCCCGTCAGATAGTATAGATGTTAACTTTGACAGCATGTACTCACAATACGAAACCAATGGTGAGCAATATCAAATTTCATTTGTAACCTATGATGAATCTTGGACACCGGGGATCCCCGCTATCGGTGAAGTAAAGTTCAATGAAGATGGTAACGCTAATTATGTAGAACTAGTTGATGGCGCAATGGCTGAGCTGTTAAATGTGTCTGTGCCACGTAATACAGATACTTGGCAATGGGGTTTTAATACGGTTTGGTATGCCACAGAGAGCTTAACGGTTGATTTAGATATTTCACAGTCACAAGCTAAAAATGTCAGCAATGGTAACAATCGTTTTATTGTTGCACGTGGTTTTGTTGATGGTATCACTATCGACCAAACCGGTAGTAATATGCTGCCAGATGTGACCATGACCCCAGCACTGAGTGCAGAACAACCTTTTGGTGCGCATTACAGCTACAATTCAGGCACCGATGTGAAAGACCAAATAGAAGAGGTGCGCTTAGCAGCAACCTATATTCCCTCTTTTGAACTAGTGAAAGATATTCAATTTGGCGTTCATTACGGCAAACAAACCAAAGAACGCAGTGTTTATAAATCAAAAAATGCATCAATGTTCAGTAATGGTGGCGCTTATTTTAAAAACTCAGAATACGACAGTTTTGACGACTCAAGTGTTGAAGAGCTAGGCGGCTTAAACCTATTTCGTTTACCAGCAGATGTACTCGTGCCAGCTAACTTTGATAACTTCTTAGATGGTGAGCCTGGTAAACATCCGGATCCATGGGCAAGCTTTAATTACGACAAACTGTATGCTTTTTATGAATCAATTAATCCACAAGCGGCGCAAGATAAAATTGTCGCAAAGAACAGCCCAAAGGATTCATTCGCCCTTACTGAGCAGACCTTAGCGGCTTTTGTTGAAGCAAATCTACAAGGCGATATTGCTAAACTGCCTTTTGCACTAAACATGGGCGTCCGTGTAATACAAACCGATGTCACATCAGATGGTTACATCTTTGATGTTGATAATGTTCGTTACAATATAACCGAAAAAGATGGCGCATTAAGCTATCGCGTTGAGGGTGAAATTGAAGATTATTACACCCGCTCCACCACTGAAGAAAGCTACACCGACGTACTACCGAGCTTAAACTTTAAATTGCATCTACGTGATGACTTACTCTATCGTTTTAGTGCGGCTAAAGTAATCACACGGCCAAACTTAGATTATCTATCGCCTTATAGCTACTTAGATTTTAATAATGCCGAATACCATGCCTCAAACCCGGGTATTAAGCCACTAAGAGCCAATCAAATAGATACGACGATTGAATGGTATTTCTCTGACTATGGTGCACTAACCTTTGCAGCCTACTATAAAGACATCGAATCAGTGATTGCCCGCGGCCGAGTAGGCACTGCGCAAGTGGGTAATTATTTTAAAGATGGAGTGGCTGTAGAAGGCCCAGTTTTTACAAAAATCTCACCTACATCGGAAAAAGGCGCAACAATTTTAGGCTTTGAAACAGCTTATCAGCAGTCTTTTGACGAAATACTTCCAGCACCATTCGATGGCCTGGGTGTACAAATAAACTATACTTTCACAGACAGCAGCTATGACGACGAAGAGCTAAATGATCTGCCATTTGTGGGGATGTCTGAGCACTCGTATAACGCGGTTATTTATTATGAAAAAGGTGATTATCAAACCCGTATTGCTTATAACTGGCGCGACGACTACTTAGTCTATCCTGATGCATGGGGCGGACCAGAATGGGCGGCAGACTACGGCCAATACGATTTCAGTGCCAGTTACAATATCACTGAGAAAGTGCGAGTTGATTTAAGCGTAACCAACTTAACCAATGAAAGACAGTGGTCATACGTAAAAACAGAAGAACAAATTCGTCGCTTAGCGCGCTATGGTCGCTCGATTAGCCTTGGCTTTTCAGCATCATTTTAAGCTTATACCCAAACCACCTCAAGATGCAGAATTCACATCTTGAGGAGGCTTGGGTATACCCTCTTATATTAGCGCCGTTTGTCGGCGCTTTTTATGGAGCTCACTATGAGAGTTTTACTATTTATTGGTTCATTATTATGGACTTCATTTTCGCCATTTGCAGTGGCAAACCAAACCACGGATTACTTTATTCCCAGTTATGGCAATAGTGCTACTAGCCATAGTATCGCAGCAAATAAAAAACTGATTAGTGATGTGGGGATCACGCACTGGCAAAACTCTGCAATACCAGTTAATCACTACTTTTACCTGCCAACAAAAGCGGCTTTTAATTTAAAGTTGCGCGTAAAAGTTGCAGGCGATCGCAGCCAGCTTAAAGTCGACTTTAATCAACAGAGTCAGTTAATTACGCTCACTAATCAGCAATTTCAAGATATCGATCTTGGCGAATTTCTGCCAGATCAAATCGGATACCAACAATTGCAACTTACCGGTATCGCTAAAACAGCTGACACCTTTGCTGATATTCAAGGTCTTATTGTCACGCTAGATAAAGAGTCGGCGGCGCCTTTATATGTAAAAGATGATATTTATTGGGGTCGTCGCGGGCCTTCCGTGCATTTAAACTATCCCATACCTGACAAGACTAAAAACTATCAATGGTTCTATTCAGAGCTGAGCGTACCACAAGGGTATGATCATCAAGGCTCGTATTTTATGGCCAATGGTTTTGCTGAGGGTTACTTTGGTATGCAAGTAAACTCTGACACTGAACGCCGTGTATTATTTTCAGTATGGAGTCCTTTTCAGACCGATGATCCAGCTGCTATTCCTGTGGAAATGCGTATTCAGCAATTAGCTAAAGGGCATGATGTGTATACCGGTAAGTTTGGTAATGAAGGTTCTGGCGGGCAAAGCTATTTAGTATTCCCTTGGCAAGCAGAACAAACCTACCGCTTTTTATTGAAAGTAAATCCGACTGAAAACCTTGCTAATCATACCGACTACAGCGCATATTTTTATGACCCTATCGCCGCAAAGTGGCTGTTCATTGCTTCATTTAGACGCCCTAGTACAGATACATATGTGACAAGGCCACACAGCTTCTTAGAAAACTTCATCCCTGATGCAGGGCAATTCGAGCGCAAAGCGCTATACAGTAATCAGTGGCTCAGAGATACTCAAGGCCAATGGCACTCGCTTGATAAAGCACAATTTACTTATGATGCAACGGCTGCCAAGCAATCGAGAATGGATTATCAAGGAGGCACTGAAAACGCAGGTTTTTACTTACGCAACACTGGCTTTTTTACAGGCCCAACTAAATTACACAGTGAATTTGAACGCCCAGTTGGTCAAGCGCCTGAGGTAGACTTAAGCGCTTTGCCAGATAACTAAGCCATTTTATAACAGCGCTCTGGCCGACCTATGCTGCCATAGCTTTGGTCGGCACTGACTTGCTCTGCCTCTAGTAAATATTCTAAGTAACGGCGTGCAGTTGAGCGACTTACTCCTACAAGATCGCCCATTTGCTGTGCTGTAAAAGGCGTTTTTTTGTGCTCTTTAAATGCATCAATAATCTTTTTTAAAGTAAGCTGATCAACCCCTTTCGGCAGTCTAACCGGTGCTTTACTTTGTTCGCTTGAGCCAAATAAAGTGTCGACCATAGATTGGGTCACCTCGTTAGCATCAGACAAACACTGCTGGCGTGACTCAAATCGCGCTAACGCCTGATCAAGTCGATTAAGCATCAAAGGTTTAACCAAAAAATCACAGGCCCCTAACTGCATCGCTTTTTCAAGAGTTTCGACTTCTTTGGCGGCAGTCAGTAGCATCACTTCGCTTTTAATTGAGCGCCGACGCAAGTCTGTTAATAACTCAAGGCCATTGCCATCTGGTAGATGGATATCAAGTAAGATCAAATCGGGCTCTATCGCCTGTAATAGCGCGGTAGCAGTACTTAAGTTTGCTGCAATACCAACTACCTGATACTGACCTTGACGCAAGCTTTGTCGCGCAGTTTGGTTCCCCGCAACCCCATTCGGTAAAAGCAGGTATTGAGCAAGAAGTTGTGCAACTTCGAGCTCATCTTCGATGATAACTACTGAATATGTCATTTTTTATTACTCATTTTAGCGTTGCAATGTTAGCCCATTTACTTTTATTGTTGTTTGCTTGGCCACTGCTTATTAGCCTAAATTACCTTAGGGTTATTTAGGAATATAGACGCTTAATCGCGCGCCTTTTAAATCTGACTCACCAATTTCTAAACTACCACCACACGAATCTAAATTAGTTTTCACTAAATATAAACCAATGCCATGCTCTGCCCCTGCTTTTGAACTGTATTGTGGGGTAAATATCACTTCATGGTCATTACCCAAGCCAAAACCACTGTCTTCGACATCAAACAATAATGTCTTACTCGTTTCATCAACCGTGACTCGTACATGAGGTTCTCGATCTTTACTGGCTCTGATCGCCGCATCAATGGCGTTATCAATTAAGTTGCCCAAGATTGATACTACTCGTTCTAACATTTCAGTACGTGCGATGGCACCAAGTAAACTTTCTGGGTTTAATTCCAATACTACGTTTAACTCGCGGGCTTTATGGTATTTACCCACCAGCAAACCGGCTAACACAGGATCTTGAATACGTTCTAATAAATGGTGGATCTGTGCTTGTGAACCTTGGCTTTCTTGGCCGATCAATTCGATTGCTTGCTCATTTTTACCCATTTGAATAAGCGCACCAATTAGATTTAGCTTATTCGAATAATCATGGGTTTGCACCCTTAACAACTCGGCAAATGCTTGTACTTTAGTAAGTTGCTGGCTCAAGTATTCAAGCTCATCAGCTGGGCGCAGAGTGAGTAAAATACCATCCGCCTGCCCTTGCACTTGCAATGAAAAACGCGACAACACCAAACGTTTATCCGCAGCAAACAACTCAAAGCCAACCATTTTACGACGCTGATTTCGTAATAAAAACTCAGCATGCTCTGGCAGTAAATCTTTCAGAGTTAATGACTGATTAATACAGGCAACTGGTTTATCTAAAATTTCGCAAGCACGCTGGGTCAGTTTGCGTACTCGTCCGTCGGGATCAAGTGCAATAACACCGCTACGCATGGTATTTAAAATAGCGTCCTGCTCTGAAAACAACCTCGCTATTTCATCTGGTTGCAAACCAAAGATGGCATTTCTTACTCGCTGACCAATAAAGATAGCGGCAATAATACTCAAAGCAACTAACAACAAACCCCAAATCATAATTTCAACAATCCGCTCACGGATCAACGGCTCAACCGATTGCACTAAAAAACCGACCGAGACCAAACCAATAATATTTTGTTGCTCATCGTATACCGGCACTTTACCGCGAATGGATTCACCTAAGCTGCCCTGCGCCACTGAAATATAACGCTCGCCGTGTAACGCGTCTTGGCTATCACCGCCAACCATTTTTTTACCGAGTTTATTGCTATCTGGATGGACGATTCGATGCGCATTTTTATCACCAATAACAATAAAATCTGCGCCAGTTAGCTGGCGCAGATTTTCTATTTCTTGGTTGATTGCCACCAAGTTACTAGGGTTCTTTAAAGCTTTAACGACATCATCGCTTGATGCAATACTCGTCGCCACAGCGAGTGCTTTGTCACCAATGTGATCATGCAAACTTTGTGCGGTAATTCGATACACCAAACCGCCAAATAACACCGCTTGTAATACACACAGCCCTGTAACCCAAATTATTAACCGCGTTTCTAAACGCTTAGGCTTTTTAACTATGTTTTGCAGCGGATTTTGCGTCTTGGTGTAGCTCATTTTTTACCTCAATTATGCATGCTCTTGCTTCACTTTAAGCGCCGCTTTATCTGCCCGGCGTTGGGTTATAAAGTCTTTTAATGGAAATAACAACACTAATATTGAGATAATAAAAATGCTCAATGTTAGTGGGCGTTCCCATAAGAAGCTTAATGAACCATCCGAGATCATCATTGAACGACGGAAGTTACGCTCAATCATGTCGCCTAAAATAAAGCCTAGTAGTAATGGTGCCATTGGGAAAGCCAGTAATCGTAATACCAACGCCACCACAGCAAAGCCAACCATCATAAATAAATCAAAGGTATTAAAGGAAACTAAATACACACCAATTAAGCTGAAGAACAAAATCATTATCGTTAATACTGATTTTGGCATCGCTAATACTTTTGCAAAATATGGTATCAAAGGAAGATTCAAAATCAGCAATACGATGTTACCAAAGTACATGCTAACGATAACCGCCCAAAATACACTTGGGTTTTCTTGCATCAGCATTGGACCTGGCTGAATACCGTAAGCAATTAAGGCACCTAACATAATAGCGGTAGTACCCGAGCCTGGAATACCTAATGTCAATAATGGTACAAATGAACCGGTACATGCTGCATTATTTGCAGACTCTGGCGCTGCCAAGCCTCGTAATGAACCCTTACCAAACTTTTCTTTTAAGCCTTTAGGCGCTAAGTTACGTTCCGTCGCATACGCCATAAAGCTAGCGATAGTGGCACCTGCACCCGGCAATACGCCAACAATAAAACCAAGTATAGACGAGCGGCCAATAACTGGCGCAATGTCTTTGATCTCTTCTTTGGTCAATTTAGTTGAACCGATTTGCGGTGTGTCTGAATCATTAATACTTTTAGTTTCTTTTTTCTCTGGACGCACTACATTAATAAGCGCCTCAGCCAGTGCAAAAGTAGCCATTGCCACTAATAAAAAGCTAATGCCATCAAGTAAGTCAGCTTGGCCTAACGTAAAACGCTCAGTACCAGATGATGGATCAATCCCCACAGTCGCGAGCATTAAGCCAAATACTGTCATCATCATGGCTTTTAAAAATTGCCCTTTATTAGAAAACGCCGCGATCGCTGTTAAACCTAAAAACATCAGTACAACGTAATCTGGAGATTGAAAACTCAGCGATACTTTTGCCAACAAGGGGGCTGCAACCATCAATAAAATTGCGCCTATGGTTCCGCCGATAAAGGAGGAGTAAGCGGCTATCGCCAATGCTTTGCCAGCATGACCTTGTTTAGCCAGCGGATAGCCATCAAAGGAGGACGCAACTGTACCCGCCACCCCTGGGGCATTAATTAAAATAGATGATGTTGAACCGCCAAAAATTGCACCGTAATACACCCCCGCCATCAGAATCATCCCTGAATCGGCACCGATGCTATAAGTAATTGGGATCATTAACGCAATAGCAGTAATTGGCCCAAGCCCCGGAAGCATGCCGATAAAGGTACCAACAAAACAACCCACTATGACATACAATAAATTGTTCCAGTCGAGTACGGTCGACAAGCCCAGCATAATTCCATCAAACATAACTTAACTCCACAGGTTGCCAGGAACCAAATAAATACCGAGCACTTGGGTCATTAAAAACCAAAACACTACAGCAACAGGGATAGAGGCCAATAAGAGAATAGCCTTGCGGCGCTCACCCATAACAAAAAAGCCAACTAATAAAAACGCACTGGTTGAGATTAAAAAGCCAATAGGCTCAAGCGCTGCGCTATATATCACCATCAATATAAGCAACCCGATTGTTCGCAATACATGTGACTTTTCGAGCGCATTATCTTCATCAACGGCTGCAGTTGGTTTAAGTAAAGTAGCCCCGATAGAAAGCAGACAAACGATAATACCAAATGCCGCATATACTTTAGGTAAGGTGGCAGAAGTAACCGTTTCATACTCTTCAAATGGGAGTAACGGAATTTGCCATGCAACAATGGCGTAGAGGGTAAATAGCGCCAAGAATAAACTTGGCCCTAGTAGTTCGCGATTCAACATAAAAGCCTCGATTAACGTGACGTACGAATAAAGCCGAGTTCTTCCATAACAACTTTAAGCTGTGCTTCTTGCTGTTCAAGTGACTTTATAAATTGATCTTTTTCTTGGAATAGGTTTAACCAACCGTTACGTGCACGGACTACTTCCCACTCTGGAGTGGTTTGTAATTTACGTAACTTCTCGGTGTATTCTGCAAGTTTATCAGCCGGTAAATTAGGTGCCGCGAAGAAACCACGCCAATTAACAAACTCCATATCATAACCAAGTGATTTTAAGGTTGGAATTTGTGGATAATCTGGTAGTGCCTCACCAGAGGTCACAGCTAGAATGCGCGCTTGACCGCCATTAGCGACTTCTAACGCTTCGCTAAGTCCGGTAGAAAGTAAGTTAACCTCGCCAGATAACAACCCTGCTTTGGCTTTACCACCCGCGTCATAAGGGATATAACGCAAACGACGTCCGTCAAGGCCTGCCGCTTTAACTGCTTGCGCTGCAACTAAGTGATCCATGCTGCCACGTGCAGAGCCACCAGCTACTTTTACAGAGCCTGAATCTTCTTTCATTGCTGCGATCACATCCTGCCAGGTTTTAAATGGCGAATCGTTACGTACTACAAACGCACCGTAGTCGGCAATCATACTGGCAACGGGAGTTAAATCACGGTAGCTGTAAGGAATTTTACCGGTTAGTGCCCGCAACACGATAGGTGTTGAGTTAACCATTAAGATATCGCCTTTTTTAGTACCAGACTCAATCAGATAAGCGATTGCACGGCCACCGCCGCCGCCCGACATATTTTGAAAAGACGCATTATCTTCAATACCCGCTTTCACTAAACCTTCACCCACACCGCGTGCTGTGGTATCCCAGCCGCCACCAGGGCCGCCCGGTACTAAAAAGTGAATGTCAGCCATAGCAAACGGACTGCTTAGTACTAACGATGCCGCAAGTACCGTAGTTTTAAATGATTTAAATGATTTTTTAAGTAAGTTCATCTCAATTTACTCCTAAAATAAATACTGCATGCGCGCACTAAAGCCCATACCTGAGTCTTCATCACCCACTAACGCAGTTGCGCCTGGACCCTCTACATCGCTGTAGATCAAGTTGCCCATAAATTTGATATCGCTGCTGATATAATAGGATGTGCCTAGGGTATAATTAGTTACTTCAGTACCTTGCGTGCTACTTGTTGCATCCATTTGTGATACTCGGGCGACAAGCTCCCACGCATCTTTAATGCCTTTAGGTTGTACAAATAATGCTGAACCGGCTTTGTACCTGCGTTGCTCACCACCTAAGAAGTAGCTCGCTGATACATGAAAACCGTCATAACGTTCGCCATCAAGCGGGTCGGCGCCATTAACAGCATCAAGTGTGCGGCTTGCGTATTCAGCCTCTAGCGTTAATGCATCAGCTTGATACGCAAACTCAAGACCACTTTGCGACAAACTATCCAATGCCACGGCATTACCACCCACCGCATAATCAACAAGACGTACATTGGCTTCACGTATTTCGCCACGGGCAAAGCGCGCACCTAACTCGTTACCACCCATATCACGGTATGAATGCCACGCACCTAAATGAATCACATCGCCTGGGGCTGCGCTTGACCAAGTAACACGTCCCGTTGCAGCGAGTGTTAGTTGATCATCGTCGTCATGACCCGTCGCACCAAAGGCATCATTTTTATAAACACCAACGGCATAACGAAAACCACTGTCTTTAAAGTATTGAGACGCTGACGCTCCCCAACGGAAGAACGGCGAGAAAGTATTGGCTAGCGTACTGCGCTCTATAGTATTGGTATGCTTAGAGCTCGTTAAGCCATTTAAAGTGATGTCTTCACGGATTTTACCCGCTTTAATTTTTAGACCATTATCGAAATTATAACGAACTCGCGCCATCACGATTTCTGCTGTACCTTCGGCAAACTCAAGCAGTAACTTGTGATCCCAGTTACCATGCTCACTTTCAACATAAGTACGGATACGACGCGCAAAAAAATCACCGCCTGCATCACCGTCATTATTCGCGTTATATGCACCATCAAAATAGTTGTAATCAAGTTGCACTCGACCACCAAATTCCAAATTAAAGCCGCTAGACTTCTTCAGCGCAGCGACTTCTTTTTGTAGTTCGTCTAGTTGCTGCTGTAATTTTTCAGTGTCATTGGCAGCGAATGCTGAGGTACTTGCTAGCGCTGCTGCAATGGCTAAAGCCAATTGTGTGTTACTTGCTTTCATTGGTTGTTCTCTCCACACCTGTTGATGATTTTGTTGTCGTTAGATGAGCGACTACACACTGCTATCTGTCTTCGAGCATAGTGTTAACGTCAGATTAACGAAATGTTTAGAATTTAAGCTGCATTGATCTGCTTAAAATGCATTTAGCGCATAAAAATCACGCACAATATGCACAAAACTACAGTTTAATAACTCGTTGATAGTAATTGATTATTTATTGAGGTTTAGCTAAAAGAGGCATCTTAAGGGGTGATAAATAATTCCCCCCCTTGATAATACTTATACTTTAAAGTTGCTTACTAGGTTGTCTAACTGTTGACACTGCTGTGCCAATGCTTGGCATGCACGCTCAGCCTGATCCACTTTGTCTAGCATATTGCCACTTGATGTAGCGATACGTTGCACATTGATATTCACATCTTCACTCACTTGGCTTTGCTGCGTGGCAGCGGTGGCAATTTGCATGTTCATATCGTTAATAATGGTAACTGCGTCATTAATACGCTGCACCGATTGCGCGGCACCGCGAGAGTGCTCAATCGTTTGTTGACCGCTTTTGGTACTGGCTTGCATTGCACCAACCGCTTGATTGGTGCCTTGTTGGAGCTTTTCAATCATGGCGTTGATCTCTCCGGTACTATCTTGCGTGCGACTCGCTAATGAACGCACCTCGTCAGCAACGACCGCAAAGCCTCGCCCCTGCTCACCCGCGCGCGCGGCTTCAATGGCCGCATTTAACGCTAACAAGTTTGTTTGATCAGCAATACCACGGATAACATCAAGCACAGTGGCGATATTCATTACATCTTGCTCTAAGGTGTTTATTACGTCGCTCGATGCCGAAATGTCGGTCACCAGTTGATTAATTAACGAAATGGTTTCTTCAATTGTGGCTTTTGCTACGTTGGCATCATTATTAGCAGTACTTGTGGCACTGGCCGCATCATTAGCGTTTTGGCTTACGTTATCACTGGTCGTGCTCATTTCATTTACCGCAGCTGCCACTTGCTCACTTTCTATTTGCTGATTACTGGCTTCACTTAATACACTTGCAGTAATAATGCGCAAACTTTCAGTTTCATTGCGCACCTGTTCAGCCGAGCCGACAACCGCCAATACTGTGTTATGAATTTTACTGATAAAGGTATTAAACGAACGCGCAAGCGCACCCATTTCATCGTTTGACTCACTGTTTAACCGTTGCGTGAGATCGCCTTGGCCACTAGCTATGTTTTCTAATGCTAACTGCATTTTCTTTAACGGCGCCAAAATAACGGTAGACAGCAGCCAAGTTGCAGCTATTGATAAAACAAAGCTCAATACAATACCAAACTGCAAAGCAAAGCTAGCAGACTCTTGATTAGCGGTTACTTCAATTAAAGAATTTGTAAGTTTGGCATCTATTTCATCACGCATGCTAGTAACATTTTTGCGAATACGCGCTAACACTGCTTCCATATCTTGTTTATGCTCAGCTAAGTAACTAGCCGCAAGCTGGTGATCACTAAAAAGTGCTTGGTAGTAACGAGACCAAATAGCGACATCGGCTTTGATATTCGTAACCCGCTGTGCATTGATCGCATCAATGTAGCCAGACTTCACCAGCTTTAATGGGCTAGAAAGGCGCGCGTCGATACGGACTATATTATCTCGGTACTCTGCAAGCTGTACTATATAGTTTTGTTTGTCGCCTTGTCCTAGCACCATGCTCAAACCTGCCGTTTTCACCTGAAAGAGATCACGATAGCCGTCTTCAAGATCGTCCAGCACCGTTCGCACCTCTAAGCTTATAAAACTGTTAAGTCGAGCTTGCTCTTTAAACGTATACAACACGTAACCCGACAACACCGAAAAAATAACTAAGGCGACGACGACAGGAATAGCAAATTTAACTCGAAAGCTAAGGTTATTTATAAATTGGCTCATTTTTATCACTTATCAGTTTGCGGGCAATGGGAGGGTCTGTTTAAAAGAAAAATAGCGCTATGTACCTGAAAAAAACAAATAAACTAAATGAACAAAAAGAATTAAAAAATCTAATAGCCACGACCATTCCAAGTATATTTATTAAGCCCTATAAGCCACACTCCCACTTTTAATTTGAAATTCCCATAAATGGGAATTTCCCAAGTCCGAAAAAACACAAAACACATAAATTTCAACACTTTACACTTTGGCATGCTCCTCGCTTTAGTGCTCACATCAAAAACTATCTAAGCAAAAAATAGATACAAATGAACACTAAGGACAACATCGTGTACACAGCTTGCAAAAAATTAGCAAAAAAATTAATCCTACCAGCCATAACCCTTCTATCGGCCGCTTTCTGCGCCTTTTCAGCACATGCAGATGAGCTCGACCAATGGGTTGTTGAGTTAATGCAAAAAAGAAATATTCCGGGGTTACAACTCGCTGTTGTTCGAAATAATAAAATAATTAAAGTTGCCAGCTACGGAGTTGCAAATATTGAAGATAATATTGCCGTTGATGCCAATACTCTATTTGCAATTAATTCTGCAACAAAAGCCTTTGTTGGTGTAGCTCTAATGCAGCTTGTTGAGCAAAAGAAATTAGATCTCGATGCGCCTATTGCTAATTACCTACCAGAGCTGCCAACTCAGTGGCACGCTATAACAACAAGAGAGTTAATGAGCCATACCTCAGGCTTACCTGACATAATAAAAGATGAAATTGCTAATTTAATCTCAGATCAAGGACCCGATGATGCGTGGCAACAAGTACAAACTAAGCCATTAGAATTCGAAACCGGCACTCGCTTTAAATATAACCAAACAAACTACGTCATTATTGGTCAGTTAATTAACAAGCTAGCGGGGATCCCATTTCAGCAATTCATAGCGAAAAATCAGTTACAGAAAACTGAAATGAGCCGAACACTTGAAGCTGGCTTTAGTAATCTCAACAATGTTGTAAAGCACTCGGCTAGACGGTACGAAAGCCAAGCTAATGAACTTATAAATTCCAGAGAAGCCATTTTCTCTGAACTGTTACAAACCGCCGCAGGCATGGCCTCAACAGCAACAGAATTAGCAAATTGGCTAGTGGCATTACAAACAAATCAGTTTATTAGTGCACAAAGTATTCAGCAAATGTGGTCCCCGACCCGCCTAAAAAACGGTCATACTCAAGGCTTTAATCAGCGTTTAAATGGTTATAGTCTTGGCTGGCCAGTTATGGGCCGAGAAGAGCATCCTGCATTAGCTGCGGTAGGTGGTAACAGAGCGGGTATCTTTGTTTACCCTAAAGATAATATGTCGATTGTCATCTTAACTAACTTAATTGGCGCACTGCCATCGCAATTTGTAGATGAAATTGCAGGCTTCTATATCCCGCAAATGAAACAAGAGAATGGCTTTGGTTTACCCAAAAATATTAAACGCTTATGGCAAGTTCTTGAAGTACAAGGCTATGGAAATGCAATTACAGCTGCCGCTCAATTAAGTAAAGATGAGCAGATTCAATTTACCGAAAACAATATTAACTTATGGGGTTATTCGCTTATTAACCAAGACAAACTCAATGAAGCGTTAGCGGTTTTTAAGCTTAACACGCACCTTTATCCACATAGTTACAATACCTTTGATAGCTTAGCAGAAGCGTACTGGTATCTCGGTGACCACCAACAAGCAATCGCCAATTATAACCATGTACTTAAACTCCAGCCTGATAATACTCATGCGAAAAAGCAGCTGACTAAATTAGCAAAAATTAATCAGTAAACTCGCTTTTAAATTATCCCACTTTTGATTTATACATCCCAGAAGTGGGAAAAACTGCATTAACAAAAAACATAAAAACAATTAGAATCAATAATTTAAATTTTGGCACACTCCTCGCTACCGTGTTTATTAGTTATAAACATAAAGAAATATAACCTATGGATATAGATAGCACCTTAAAACGCAGCACCAAACCGAGTCAGCGTAAAAAACTCATATTTGGCACCTTACTTATTAGCATAGCGCTTATTATTTGGCTGATTTACTCATGGCTAGCACCTACCACATTGGCGGCTAATCAACTGCAAATAGCCACCGTAACTCAAGCTGATTTTGTAATAAAAATACGTGGCTTTGGCCGTTTAAAATCAAAGTATCAGCGTTATTTAACCAATACCGATAGCGCCATGGTCGAAGCTATTCATGTATACCCCGGCACCCGCGTCAATAAAGACACCGTTATTTTAACCCTGGTAAATCCACTACAAGCGCAACGTTTATCAGTCGCACGGCTCGAATTGGCAAGACAAAAAGCCAGCGCTAACGAACAAATAATCAATCAAAAGAGTCAGCTATTAGAGCGCCAAGCAAGCCTGACTATTTTAAAAAGCGAGCTTGAAAGTGCCCAACTGCGTGCACAGGCCGAAAGTAAATTAATCGAGCAAGGCATTGTTTCAAGCCTTGATTACAAGCGCAGTTTATTAACCGTGAAGCAGCTAGAGCAACGTGTTGATATTGAAAAGCAACGCTTAGTCCAATTAGCCGATATGCACCATCAGCGCAGCAAAATTCAACAAGAGCTATTAAGCCAGTTTGAATTGAACTATCAAGTACAACAGCAAGCCTTTGATGACTTACAGGTCACCGCCGGCATTGACGGCATGCTGCAAGAGCTTAATGTTGAGCTTGGTCAAAACCTTACACCAGGTACACGGCTCGCCATAGTAGGCTCAGATACCGCTCTCAAGGCTGAGCTTAGTGTGCAACAAAGCGATGCAGAAAAAATAGCTTTAAATATGCCAGCAAGAGTAAACACGTTTAGCACGGGTAATAGTGGCGAAGTAATCGCAACTGTCACCCGTATTGACCCTATCGTCAGTGATGGCCGCGTGATGATTGAACTTGATTTAACAGGTTCGTTGCCAGCTAACGCACGCCCAGATTTAAGTATTGAAGGGTATGTAATAAGCCACGTTATACCCAATGCACTCACCGTTAACTTACCCACCAAAGTGCAAGCCGATACTGACGCTACACTTTTTAAACTTAACCCGACTACCCATTTAGCACACCCCACGCAAATTGAATTTGGTACACTCAGTGATAACAAAATTCAACTGCTGAGCGGCGCTAAAGTGGGTGAACAGCTGATCATTTCAGATCTCTCTAAATGGCAGCATTTGGCAACTATAAAAATAGAACAGGAAAGTTTATGAACACCAATACACTTATCTCATTAAAAAATATCGCCAAGGTTTATCGCAGCCAAAATGTTGAAACCTACGCCCTCAAAAATATCGACCTTGAAATAAATCAAGGCGATTATATTTGCATTAGTGGCCCATCAGGTTGTGGTAAATCAACGCTGTTATCTTTACTTGGCTTGCTAGACAGCCCTACCGAGGGGCAATATTTTATTAAAAACGTCGATACCAAAACCCTCGACATGGACCAACAGGCAGAGCTGCGTAATTTACATATTGGCTTTATTTTTCAGTCATTTAATTTAATAGATGAACTTTCGGTGTTTGATAACGTAGCATTGCCGCTGACCTATCGTGAGCCTGCTATGAGCCAAGCTGATATTCAGAGCGCAGTAAAGCATGCTCTTGATGAGGTTGAAATGGGGCACCGCATCCAACATAAACCTAATCAGCTCTCTGGTGGGCAACAACAACGTATTGCTATTGCCCGCGCCCTTGCCGGTAAACCCAGTATTTTATTGGTTGATGAGCCAACCGGTAACCTTGACTCTAAAAATGGTGATGCAGTGATGGACTTGCTCGACGCACTGAATCAAAAAGGCACTACCATTTGTATGGTAACCCATGATTTACGTTACGCAGGACGCGCAAAAACTCAGCTAAAACTACTCGATGGCGAAATTATCTCGTATTCGCAAGCACGCCAAGATACGCACACTGAAAATACCAGCGCTGTATCCGCTGATACTGCCGAGGTGATTTAACATGAGCCGTTTAACTAAAACACGTAGTCAACTGCGCTTGGCGTGGGCATCACTGATGAACGCACCGGGGTTTGTTACCGCCGTTGTAGCCACCTTGGCGCTCACTCTCGCGACGTTATTTGTAGTGCTAAGCCTAGTAAATAGTTACTTTTTAAAACCCCTTGATGTATTTGACGAAACCCGCATGGTGGTGGTTGAGCAAAGCCTAACCTATGACGACTACGATGCAGTTGGCTTTCAAAGTTATCAATCTATGGTGCACTGGCTTAAAAACAATCAAAGCTTTGAGCAAGCTTTTATGATGAATGCCGCTGAAAATGTTTTTTTATACTTAGACGGCCAACCAAAAAAGGATGTGCTGTATGTCGGTGGTGAATATTTTGAGCTCCTACATACTCCTTTTTTACTCGGACATGGCTTTAAAAAGGGCGGAACTTTAGAAGAAGCTGATAATAGCGCGGTCATTTCAGAGAAGTTCTGGAAAGAACATTTTAATAGTGACCCTGATGTAATTGGTAAGCCCTTAAAAACAGCCAGTGAGATTGAAGGTGATGGGCATATAATAACGGGGGTTGTAGCGGCTAATTTCAGCCCACCTTACATGATTAAAGCGGGCTCTGTTGATGTGTGGTATCCAACCAGTTCTGACCGTCGATTTTTCCATAATGATGACTGGCAAAGCCCGTGGACCAACACGTTTAGAAACTTAAAACTGATTGCAGTATTAAAGCCTGGCGTCACTAACGAGCAAGTAAAAACCGACTTAAAAGCCCAAATTGATAACATTAAATCTGAGTGGCTCAATAATGGCGGCATTACTGATGTAAAGCCCGTTGTAACACCGTATCGTGAAGTTGAGCTTGGCAATAACGATCAACTTAGTTTAATGATGCTTGCAGGCGCGGTGGGGCTATTGGTCATCGCTGTACTAAACGTCAGCACCTTGTTTTTTTCACGCGCGTTAGCACAGCATAAAACCTTAGCGCTGCAAGCTGTACTGGGCGCAAAACGTAAAACTTTATTTAGCAGCATTTTACTGCAATCACTCATTTTAATGAGTATATCGGTCAGCATTGCACTGTTTTTATCTATTTGGGGCATTCGGTTATTCAAAGTACTTGCAGAAGGACGCTTGCCACTGGTGAACAGCTTGGCTGTTGACCTTAATTTGGTGCTGATAGCGGTAGTTATGTGTATTGCTTTAGCGTACATATTCTCAGTGATCACTGCACGTTTAGTTAACTACAAAACCTTAAATAGCCAAATGCAAAACAGTGGCAAAGGCGGCGTGTCGCAAGTATCTGGTCGTACTGTGCGTATACTAATTGGCACACAAATGTTTGTGGCAGCCTTATTAGTTAGCTTTTCAATTATGATTGTTAGCAAAGCACTCGACACCATTAATCGCCCACTGGGTAGCGACACTGAAAACCTGTACTTTGCACAGTTATTTCAAACCAATAACAATGCAACACTGGCTGAGCGCTACGAGCAAATTAAGCAGTATCAAAAAGTATTACAAAATAGCGAAGGCATTAAAGATGTTGCTCTTGGGCAAAGCCCAGTATCCGCAAGACAAAATGCCAATACCCTAACCGATGTTGCAGGTAAAAGCTCAATCTTCTTTCCAAGCCAGTGGGTCGGGCCTGATTACTTTGATTTAGTGGGCACAAAAATACTCGCTGGGCGTACTTTTAGTGAGCAAGCAATGCGCGGTGAAACTAACGAGTTATTGGTATCTATCAGTGTCGCTAAATGGCTATTACCCGACCAGGAGTACACAAATGTTATCGGTAAAAGCTACAAAGGCCTTGAAGATAAAATGTTTGAAATTGTCGGTATAACGGAGGACTTTAACCACCCTAAATACTACGACGAATCATTTGGTCGGCACATGTGGTGGCCCGCACAGCCTTGGAGCTATATGTTTGTTATTGAAACAGAGCAAGGTGTTGAGCTGACCAGCAAGCAAGTTTTAAGTTTATTAAGAAAAGCCAATAGTCACTTAACTTTATGGCAATTTAGAGACTTACAACAAGAGTACGATGATTTATTGTATATGAGCCACCTAACAGTAGCACTGTGTAGTACCTTGGCATTATTTACTCTATTATTAGCAGCAATAGGTATCTTTGGCGTGCTGAGCTATAACCTAGGTCTGCGCCGTTATGAGTTTGGTATTCGCATGGCGCTCGGCGCTAAAAAGATACGCTTATTTAAATTAATGAGCAAAGAGGCGGTGATCCCTGTGCTGGTTGGCTTTGCCCTTGCAATAATAACCGTGTTAGCTGGTTATTTTATACTTCAAGAACAGCTAATGTCATGGCTAATCATGGATGTCCGGCTGCAATTAATGGCATGGACAATTACCTTAATTATTGCCATGTTCGCGTGTTTTAGGCCATTATTACTGTTAATTAAAGCAAAACCCATGGCTGCGCTTCGTAACGACTAAGCAATATGATGTGATAACCAAGCAAAAGTAAAGCAATTTGCTTTTGCTTGAAACAAGAAGAACAAAATGGACACAATTTTAGTTATCGACGACCAAGCCGATGTACGCATGGCGGCCATCGTGGCATTAAATCAAATTGGCTATCAGTGCATTGAAGCACAAGGCCCAGAGCAGGCGCTGGAAATAATCAGCAGCACAGCTATAAGCCTTATTTTGCTTGATATGAACTTTAAACTCGACACCACATCCGGCGCTGAAGGACTGCGATTTTTACAGCAACTGCAGACCCTGAGCGCTAATATCCCGGTGGTAGTCATGACCGCATGGGCAAGCGTTGATGTTGCTGTAAAAGCCATGCAGTTGGGTGCGGTCGATTTTGTTGAAAAGCCATGGAACAACCTGCGCTTAACTGCGGTGGTACAACAGCAGCTGAAACAACAAAAAACCAACCACGACAATGCTTGTTTAAAAGCATTGCATAGCACCAGCGATGCTAATTACATTGCCCTGTCAGCCACTATGCAACAGTTATTAGCCCGAGCTAAACGCGCAGCCCAAACCAATGCCAGCATTTTAATTACTGGCGAAAATGGCACTGGCAAGAGCCTCTTAGCACATTACATACATCAACATTCAAACCGCAGTGAGCAACGCTTCGTTAGCGTAAACATTGGTGCTATTGCCCCATCATTATTTGAAAGTGAATTATTTGGTCATAAAAAAGGCGCTTTTACTGATGCCAAAGAAGACCGCTTAGGCCGCTTTGAAATAGCCAATAGCGGTACCTTATTTTTAGATGAAATAGCCACTTTGCCGCTGGAGTTGCAAAGTAAAATGCTGCGCGTACTCGAAAGCCAAGAATTTGAAGTGCTCGGCTCCAGTCAAACCAAAATTGCCGACGTTCGTATTATTGCTGCAACCAATGCAGAGCTTGCCAAAGCGATTGAAGAGGGCGAATTTCGCCGCGATTTGCTGTTTCGACTCAACACCATTGAACTACACATTCCGCCCCTGCGCGAACGCCCGGAAGATATCGTTGAGCTGGCTAATCACTTGTTGGCAACACACAGTAAAAAATATCAGCGCAGCGGCATGACACTGACTGGCGAAGCGACGCTGGCGCTTACCCAGTACCATTGGCCTGGTAATGTAAGAGAGCTTAGCCATTGTGTTGAGCGAGCCGTGATTATGAGCGACAACGACAATATTGGCGCCTGTGATTTAATTCTTGCACAACCCAGTAGTGAAGCAAGCATCAGCCATAGCGCAGCAGCCAATCAATCATTACCGCTATTACCGCTGGAGGAGCTAGAAAAACAAATGATCCAAAAAGCACTGGCTGAATTTAATGGCAATGTTATTGCTGCTGGGGAATTTTTAGGATTAAGTAAATCAGCTATTTACAGGCGCATCGATAAGCATCAGCTTGATTTAAAAGAAGCAGACAGTTAAATGCCAACCAACCAGTCACTTGAACAGCACCTTAAACGCTACCTTTATTTGATGGTTTTTATCCTGCTGACGTTATGTATTTTGCTTACGATCAGCTGGGATTTAGATTGGTTTGCCAGTATCAGTATATTATTGCCGTTGGTCACTCTAACGGTACTTGCGGCGCTAAAAAGTTATCGGCTAGTTACTGATGTACTCGATCGGTTTGGCTTACAACTTGATGCCCTTGCGAATAACGAAAGCAATAGCTGGCACTTAGCCAAATACCAAGGTGGGCGCATTACAAGCTTAAAAGCCGACTTTAATAAACTCAGTAACAAAATTGCTAAAAATAAACGTCATTACATACAAACCGAAGAGTTTGTATTTGAGTTTGTTGGCATGCTTGATTTACCCATTGTTATTTTAGACCCGCACGGATTAGTCTATTTCACTAATCAAGCATTCTTAAATAGTTTAACCACTCCTGACGTTGCAGGTTTAACAGCAAATAATCTCGGCCTCATATATAACCAAGGCATGTGGCAACAACATGATGATTCATGTTTTGAGCAGCGTTTTCATATCTCATCACAAACATTTTGGCGTGCAGGGCGAAGCTACGAATTACTGACATTATTTTCGATTGAGCAACAACTACGTAGCAACGAGCAACAAGTATGGCAGCGATTAATACGCGTACTTAATCATGAAGTTAGAAACTCCCTCACACCGATTTACTCAATGAGTCAGTCTCTTCAGATCATGAAGCAGCAAGGACAGATCAGTAATGCACCTGATTTAGCCAGCGACATGCTACAAGTGATTGAAAAACGCGCCCAGCATTTGCTCGACTTTGTAGCCAGTTACAGTGCCTTTTCACAGCTGCCTGCCGCTAATAAGCAAGCCGTAACCACAGAACAAATCAATCTGAGATTACATGCCTTATTTCCACAGTTAGTTATTCAAGCAACTGAACCTCAGCACTTCAATGTAGATTTAGGCCAGTTAGAACAAGCACTGATCAACCTAATTAAAAATGCCTTTGAAGCCGGAGGTAGAAGCGCACCTACTCTTAGCTGGCAACAACATAAAGATAAAGTTGTTATTAAGCTGCTCGATAACGGCACTGGTATTACAAATCCTGAAAACCTATTTGTGCCTTTTTATTCAACAAAAGCGCAAGGCGCAGGGATCGGTTTAGTGATCAGCCGCGAACTCATTCGTAATCAAGGTGGTCAGTTACAATTATTAGCCAATCCTGAAGGTCAAGGTACTCGTGTATTAGTTACCTTACCAAGATAATGCCCTGTATTTTATTGGCTTATAAGCCATAGCTTGGTAATCTAACAACAATAGGGACACTTAAAACCAGCCAAAAAGAAGAACAATAATGAAATGGACTCAATTAACGAGCCTCACACTCAGTGTGTGTTTTTTAGTTATAAGTTTTTATAGCACCAGCCAAGAATACCAAATCCAAGCTGCAGATGATTGGGTGAAACAACAGCCACTGATTAAAACGGAAATCCCAGTCAACCAAATCGTCGATGGTACTTATTACCGATTACTTGATACCCAAATAAAAGTATCTGCTCAACATCCTCAGCAGCGCTACACGCGTACTGTGATGCAGGCGGTGAACCAAACTGGCATCGATTACATTAGCCAACTTAATTTAGACTTTGATCCCAGTTATCAAACCCTCACACTCAATAGTCTTGGCCTTATCCGAGATGGGCAATACATAAATAAACTCGCTAGCGCACAATTTAAGGTCTTACAACGAGAAACCGAATTAGCCAATGGAATTTACAACGGCAGCCTAAGTTTAAATATTATTGTTGATGATATGCGCATTAACGACCAGCTCGATTACAGCTTTACGATTACTGGCCGCAACCCTATTTACCAACATTTTAGCGCGTCTCGCACATTAAACTGGTCGGTACCGGTGGCGCAACAATTTATGCGTGTGTTATGGCAAAAACCCACACCACTTTATATCAATACAATTAACGGCGAGGTTGACATAAAAGACACCCCGCTCGCTGTTGGTCATGACTATCAAATCAGCTTACACAATCAAGCAACAATCACATCTTCAAGCCAAACACCATATTGGTATAACCCGTATAAACAGGTTTTTTTCTCTGAATTAAAATCATGGCAGGAAGTTGCTAACTGGGCAGCCCCTTTATATCAATCCGCAATAGAAGTAACAGATCCTGTAACACTCATTGCCGATGAAATAGCCATGCATAATCCACAAGCCTCCGATCGTATCGCCGCTGCATTAAAATTCAGTCAAGACGAGGTTCGTTATTTAGGCTTGGAGATGGGTACTAACTCCCACCAACCAACGTCGGCATCTGAAACTCTGGCACTTCGTTATGGTGATTGTAAAGACAAAACCGTACTGCTAATTTCATTACTTAAAGCAATGGGGATCAAAGCCTATCCTGCATTAGTGAACACTGACGAAGGTAAACGGTTAATTGAACTACCAGCCTCAGCACAAATATTTGATCATGTCATTGTCACGCTTGAGCATGCAGGTCAACGTTATTGGCTAGATCCAACAATAAACTATCAAACCGGAACTTTAGCGCATTTAGCACAACCAAATTATGGTTATGCATTGATTGTTAAACCTTTTGAGCAACAGCTTACAAAAATGAGTCCCCCTGTCGATGGTATTACAATTAAAACGCATGATAACTACACCATAGCTCTTAAACCTGAACAGCCAACAACATTTCAAACTAGTTACATATATAGCCAGTTTGATGCTGTAAATAGACGCAGTTCATTAGCCCGCAATGGACTCGATAAAATAGCGAAAGATTACCTAGAATATTACCAAGGCTATTTTCAAGGCATAGCCATTGATAAGCCGATGACGGTAACTGAGAATACAAATAACGGCGAGCTGTTAAGTGACGAGTTTTACCTTATTAATGATTTTTGGCAACCTGACGACGAAGGACTCAGAGCTGACTTTTATGCCTCAGAGATACAAAATAGCGTTTACGAACCCGATCAAATTAATCGCACAACGCCGCTGTATTTTAAGTACCCAAATAATATTGAAACAACGATTAAAATAAAATTTGAAGAACCAAATTGGCACTTTGATAATAAGCAAAGTGAAATTGATAATGCGTTCTTTAATTTCAAAAAGAATATCCACTTTACGGACAATATATTAACACTCGATTTTTCATTTAGCGCCAAACAAGATCATATTCCAGCTGATCAGATTAAACTGTACCTGAGCGAACGAGACAAGCTAATCGACAATGCGCAGTTTGGCATTGTTAAATATGTAACTGCAGATACCACTAGCAGTTTTGATTTAAACGATAATTGGATCATTGTAGTATTACTTGCTTACCTGCTCGCACTGATATTTTTTATTGTGGCATGGCGTATCGAGTCAGCAAAGCGCCCAACATTTAGTGATGCGCAGTTTTACCCAGTTACTAATGCAAAGTTTATTCTTTATAGTATTTTTACTTTAGGACTTTTTATTAACTACTGGAGTTATCGCAACTGGAAAGCAATTAAAATACAGCAAAATAGTCATATCATGCCGATTGCTCGCGGGATTTTCGCGATATTTTTTTATTACTCTTTATATTTAGAGCTAGTTGCACACAGCCAAACGCAGCACAATAAAAATAAAATCATGCCAAACGTCTTGGCAATTATTGCGTGGTTACTGGTTATTTTGGCAAGTCTCATGACCCGTATTGACGAAGCAACTACTATAGCTATTTGTATCCTGCCATTTTTATGGCTGCCATTAGTTAATTACATTCAACACCTAAACCAATCATCTGACGCACTTGCATACAATTCTAAATGGCGAGTAAGAAATATAGTTATCGCCATAATCTGGGTACCTATTTTATTTTTAAGCTTACTGGAAGAAGTCTATTTATTACCGAGTACCGCTATCGTAAAAGGCGATAAATTGTGGTCATTTCAAATGCAATTCTTAAAACGCCATCAATTAGTACCTATTGATGAAGATGTTTTATATTTTTACAGCGATGCGTGGGTAGATTTTCGTAACGACGGCAATGGTATAAGCGACAACTACATTTTTAGCTATTGGCAAAATGAACAAGGCCAACTTGAATCAAACTTAAAACACTTTAAGGATGTTACTAGCGTCGAAGTCACTTATGGCAGAACACAACTTGATAATACAGTGATTAAAGTTATCGACAAACAAGGCGAGCACTTTTTACTTATAGTTAATAGCGAAGGAAGCAAAGATAAAGAATTGGTAGAACAAATAAATAACCGCATTGCAAGTAATAAGACGCCATAAGCATTAGCAATGCAAAATAATCTAATATCAGCAAGAAGTCGGGCTGTGTAATATTAATGCCAACAAAGTGCTTTATTTGTTGTTTTTATCAGCAAATAAAATAAATGAGAATTATTTGCAAATGAGTGTTGACAGATCACAAGATCTAACTGATAATCAATATCAACAAGACGCAAAGCACAACGACTTGTACGGAATAAACTGATTTGTTTCTCGACCCTGAAACACGTGTGGCGCACGTAAACAGCTAAGGTTACCTGTTACTAACCGCAACGCCCCTTGATGTTGGTGACAGGTAACCGCCCTACTATTTTACTTGCTACATTGCTCATATCGGTGACGGTAGATATGAAACTAAAAAAGCCCTTACGGGCTTTTTTTATGTCTGTAATTTAGTGAGCTAACCAGTGGAAAAACAATTACCGGCGGTTTTTACGTGCTCGTGCTCGACGTTGTTTTTTCTCTTCTTCTTTAGCGGCTTTTTTAGCCTCAGCCGCAGCACGAAGCCCTGCAACCATCACTTCTTCTTCTTCACGCATAGCTGGAGTTTCCATAGTGATACGACCAATTATGCCATCGCGTAATTCATTAATTAGAATTTCTGACATTTTATAAGTATCAATTTGGTTACCACCACGAATACAACCACGCTTTTTACCCGCCATTTCAACAAATTCCCAATCATTTTCAGGTAATTCATCAATTTTATAACGCGCTTTTAAAAGTTCAGGATACGCCCGCAATAGATATTCAGCGGTGTAACTAGCGACTTCTTCATATTCAAGTGCGGTATCACGTATCGCACCTGTAGCACCTAAACGGTAGCCTGAGTTTTCATTTTCAACTTTTGGCCACAACATACCCGGTGTGTCGTAAAGCATGATGCCGTCTTCTAGCTTAATACGTTGCTGCGCTTTAGTAACCGCCGGTTCGTTGCCTGTTTTCGCAACAATACGACCCGCTAACACATTAATTAACGTAGATTTACCCACGTTAGGAATACCCATGATCATGGCTTTAATTTGCTTATCAGCACCGACTTTGTGTGGTACTAATTTTTTACACAGTTCATTAATACGATGAACTTCAGCCGCTTTATCATTACCAAACGCAATCGCTTTTACGCCATTTTCTTGCTCAAAGTAATCCTTCCACGTTTGCGTCATTTTAGGATCGGCTAAATCAGCTTTATTCAAAATTTTGATGACCGGCTTACCTTCACGCAACGTCGCCACCATCGGGTTTTCACTACTGTAAGGAATGCGCGCATCAAGCACTTCAATGATCACATCCATTTGTGGCATTATTTCTTTAATTTCATTACGGGCTTTATTCATATGCCCAGGGAACCACTGTATTCCTGCTCTACTCATTTGATTTATATGACCTTTAATTTCAGGCCTTAGGCCATGGGTACTAATGTGGGTACTAAAAGTGAAACTATGCTTTTGTACTTTTCGTAATGATGAGAGTTTACTAAAAAATCTACGAAACTACCCGTGAAAAAGAAATTATTGATCACTAATAAATAACTGATACACCTTAAATTCAGTTTAGCTTCCAGAGCCAATAAGTTTAGCGAGTCGCTTCTCGCTTAAAAACAACTTGACAGTAACTCTCATCCCCATGGGATATATTGTTAATATATTCAAACCTATACTTCTTAGCAAATAAAATGAGCTCATCAAGGTCATATCTTGTGCTTTTAAATAACTCAACTCTTTCTTTACTTTCCAACTCTACAGATGCAACTGGAGTTAATGAGCCTTTTACATCTGAAGATTCATTATCCTCAAGCACATCCAACTTCCATGTCTTCATTACATTTTCAACAAGGTTATTCTTTTGATTAAAAACACCGCATAAAGATTGAATAGGAATTTTTAATAAGTCCATAACTTCATCTGACTTATATTCTTCAATTAACTGATCTTTTAGTCTACCAATATCTTCTGCTCTTCCTGAAGTTGGCACAATACCAATACCAAGAACTAGCATATCGCCTTCGTTACATTGAGAAGCAAGAAGTTCAAATACTGCTTTTTCAGATAAATTCCCTAAAGTACCACCCGGAATAAACCAACAATAATTTTTCCCCTTCTTCTTTAGCCATAAGTCACTTAATTGAAAAATATCACATTCTAAAAACTTAAAATCAATATAACTTGATAAAACATTCAGATTTGTATTTATACGTTCTTCTATAAAATTAATTGAATAACTTAGCATATATGAGCTAGTGTCAATCAATGCATGTAATATAGGTTTTTTTGGTGTTATTTCGTTGATTATACTTGAAGTTATTATTAGATCTTTTTCTGGTGCCCCCCCGCCAGTGAGCACTATACACCCATCAAAATCTTTTGAATTTATTAAACTTTTCCAATGACTAGTTTTAACAAACTTTTTTAACGTTCCTTTGCAAGCATCAAACCCCTCATACAGAGGGTGTTCGATTATTTGCTGCCAGCGCAAAACTGATTCTGGGGTCTGATAAAAAGCAGACTGGTCTAGGGAGTTATTAAAAAAAGCCTGTTCAATCGTTTTCTTTTTCTCACCACTTTTATGATATATGGCGAACCAACTAGCGCTTTTAGGTACTTCAATATTTAAATTAAGGTTTTGACTCGGTTCATCGAACTGTTTGGTAATGAGATTTAATTCAGACTCTATACACTTTTCAATTAGCTTATCTTCGATTTCATGATTATTGATTGCACTTCTTACTCTTTCCAGCCCTTCCACAGGTAAAGCTCTCATAAAATCAATTAGGTCGCCATAAACAATCTGATTTCCAAATACTTCTTCATCTAAACCTAACTCAATAGATAAAACTTTAAAAAAGTGAATATATTTATTATTTCGTTTTAAGAGAGGCCGGCCAGGTTTGCCCCAGCGATATTTATAAAAATCTATTAATCCCTCTAGTGTGAAATTAAAGTTCCCTTGATCATAATATATCCTCACAATTACTTGTTCATCGCTCATCTCATTATAAAGGAGCCTGACTATCTCCTTCTTACTTTTCCAATCTTTAACACTCATTTAATAGCCCTTTTTTGTATGAAATATATCACTAAAGACATAAAAACAGCAGGTACTATTTCATTGACCGAGCTCGTGTAAGGGCCCAGCTTCCAAACCACTGAAGTACATAAACCTGAAAGACTAATAATAAATATTTCTTTAGCAGTAATTTTTATTTTATTAATAATTATTAGCATAGGAACTGCAATTGCCGCTCCCAAAAATGAAACTGAACTAATCGCAATATCAAAAACACTATTACCTTTAAACTGCCATGCCAAAAGCATTGTTGTTATACCTATTATGAATGAGAACACAGTAATAGGATCTTTAGATAGATGTTTACTTTTTATAAACTCCATGTCATGTACTATCGTCTGTGAAAGAGTAATTAATAGTGAATTTGTGGAAGCAGCTATAGTTGCAAATATGTCAGCTATGATTATCCCTGTTATAATGTAATGAAAATTATTTACAAAAAATATTGCCAGACCTTGTTCAGGATCTTGTAAATCAGTTTCGACCCCCCTAAGAAGCATCCCAAAAACAGTCATCGCAATCCACGTGAATTGAACAAAAAAGATATATATCCACTTGGCTTTAGCTGTTTCTTCCGGCGATGAGCCGGACATATATCTGGTAACTATCTGTGGCTGCCCTAAACCAAAACCTATCGCAGCAAAACTATAACCAATGATAAAACTAATAGTGCTGAATAAAGTCATAGAACCAAATATAGAAAAAAAACTATCATCTAATATTTTTATATTTTGTTCAAATGCTGCTGGGTTAACATTAATCACATAAATAACGCCAAATAACGCCAGGATTGTCCCAATGAAACGAATTATAGCTTGAAAGCTATCCGCATATACAGAACCTTTAAAACCTCCAATTACACTGTATATAATTATAGTAATAGCAAAGATACTAAACGACAGCCATGTACCAAATTCAAAGGTTCCATTTAAAAACTTTTCCCCCGCAATCCATTGCGAGCTTAAGTAACCACTCAAACAAACAACAACTAAAATAGAAACGTAATACTTTAAATATCGTCGCTCATCGCTGCTGCCTACAACACCTTGCTCAATAATTTGAGACATTGTCTGAGCCTTACTGGATATTGCTAAACTATTTATTTTTGACGGACAGGTTCTCCAAAATAAAACGTCTCCTAACAACCAAGCTATAGGTAAAAGAACCCATTGCATTCCATATAAGTACCCAAGTCCAACAGCTCCTGTTACAACAAAGCCACTATTAGCAGTTGCACCAGCACTAAGCCCAATCATCCACTTATTGAGTTTATTACTTGCTAGCCCATTTGAAGTGTCAGCAGAAGTATGCTTTCTACCTATGTATGCAGCAATAACTGTCAAGATAAGTGAAATAACAAAAACGGTTAATATACCTAGATCCATAAGACCCTCTTTTTTTTATAAAAAAATAAAATAATATAACGACACCTAGCTTACGAGTACTTTTTTCGGAGTTTTTCGTTTTAATTTGTTTTTTTTATATACAAGAGCCCATCACACAGGACCAACCAGACAAGAAAAACGAAAAAGTTTTTTGTATGTCTTTAACTAATTTTTTTAAATTAAACCGAGACTATCCGAAATAGCTACACGCCTATTCAAAAACCTCACTAGCTCTCTAAATCAACACATGCAAAATTAGAAGTGTCATTTATTTGTTTAAGAAATAAAGAGCAAGAAGTTAATTTTAGAATTGACATTTTGATTTGAAATCAAGGGGTAATCATCATGAAAACTAGCTATTCGCGACCAAATAAAAACCATGCCATACACGATCCATACACTGTTAATAAGGGGATGCTAGTTAACTCGATTATTTTCTTTGGGGTAGTGCTATTACTATCCTTAATTGTTGTGAGCTTTATTTTTGAAGTAGTTGCAGCATTACAAATTTTTGCTATATCACCAGCCGTAACTATTACCCTTGTTTTAGCTTGTAATGCTTTCAAAACATTAGTTCCTCTGTTTATTGCTGTATCAAAAGCAGTAAACCCAAGAAAAACTGTAATTCTTCCCCATTTAATACGAATAATGTTAATCGTCTTTTCAGCCCTGATGACCTTGCTATTGCTGACGACATGGTTATCTGCACCGAATGCTGAACAAATAAAAAAATATGACCTTGATATTCTAAAGAAAAATTATCAGGAACAAACCGTACTGCTCGATGCAAAGGCAGCTGCAAAAAAAATAGCCATTAACAGCAAGTTTGAAGCGCAAGCTGAACTCATCAAAGAACTAGCGATTCATGGCAGTAAAACGTTAACTTCAAATATTACTACTGAAGCAAAGAATGTTATTAACGGCATATCTGATGGGCCCCGTGTGGCCGCTTTAGAAAGAGTAAAGAAAGCTGACTTAAACTATGCAATAGCTTCACTTGATAAAGCGATGGAAGATAAAACATCACTATTAAACAAAAGCATAGAAAAAATAGATGCTGAGCGTGCTCTTCTTTTTAAAGAATTTAAATTGGCCCAAAACAGTATCTTAGATAAAAACTACTTTGATGACGATCGCTCAAAACTAGCAATTATTCTCGACCTAAAAAGGGCTTTGCAGACATTTGACTGGGATATGCAGTATTTATCTATCGTATGGCTTTTTTCCTTGCTTGTTACAGTGATGCTTGAAGCCCTAATAATTTATCTTTCTAGCTGGTTAGCTAATACCTATAAGCAAGGGATTAGTCGCTATATTGAGCGAAAAGAACAAATGGAAGAGGCAGCCTTATTCAACGTCACTGAGACAACTAAATTTTCAGCTCAAGCCCAACAAGCAAAAGCAGAGGCGAAACACTCAATGGAAGATATTTACGATGAAATGGAAGCAACCAGTAAAACCTTTATTTAGCACCCAAAACCAACGGAGTAAACGTTATGAACGATTCAAATAGTAATCTCAAAAATAACCCGCTTTTTGACACAGAAATAGGACAGGAAATAGGCGATTCAGCCTCTAAATACAATGAGCTGGAGAAAACGCATTTAGGCAATGGAATGCTAAGTCGAATATTCCCCAGCAGTGTGGCTAAAAAACTAATTGAATGTGAAGTTCAATTAGCTGAACAAGAGGTTATGTGTAGAAAACGAATACATGGAGTCGTACGAGAGTTTGAAGCACAAATGGTAACAGAGACAGCTAATTCTGTTTTAGAATCAGGAAAGTCGGCTATCAGAAAAAGACTTGGTGAAGACTTTCAAAGAATGTCTGACGAATTGGCTGAAAACCTTTCGAAAATAGATGATGCATTTGAAAAGAACTGCTTGAGTGAGATGGAAAAAATCGAGCAATGCGCAATCCCATTAATGCAAGAGATGAGAAAGAAAGCTTTTCAAGAAAAAATTGAAAACCATTTCAGAGTTCAGTCTCTTTTAATTGCACGCTTTAATGATATTTTAGACGAAAGAATTGGTATGTTGTCTGGCAAAACTAAAGGTTCAATATTATGAAATCTCTAGTGCTTCTTTTATGTACTTCACTTTTAGGGTGCGGCGGGTATGTCGATAACTTAAACACTGAAAATACACAAATTAGCGAAGTAAAAGCTAACCCAAATTACTTTTTCGATAAGGACATATTAATTGAAGGTAAGGTTGTAGATGCAACGAAAGTATTGAACTTTAAGCTTTTTAAAGTACAAGATAGCAGCGGTAATATTTGGGTTTTAACTGAAAACAGCATACCTAAAGAGGGGCAAACTATTAAAATTATAGCGAGCTTTGATGTCTTAGCTTCATTTAAGGAACACACTTTCGGCATATATGTACAGGAAAAAAAGCGCCTATAAACACTAATCTTTGATATTTACAACAGACCCGTTTTGTTGAAGTCGTATACTTTTCAGGATGGGTTTTTTTTGACTAAAGAGAAGCGAAATGAATTTATTTAATCAAATTGAAAGCCTAGCTAAGCGTTTTATAAAGCCTAACATAAAGTGCTTAATGTTAATCGATGGTGATAACCTATCCCCAAAGACAATATCCTCTATAATTTCTCATGAAGTAATGAACTATAATTTAAAGATTGAAATTTTTTGCACTATTGAAAGCTCATCTAGATGGATTAAATCTGAACAATTTTCAAAAGCAAATTTTTTATTGGTCAAAACAGAACCTCAAGAAGCTGATCTTAGAATAAAATCTAGGGTTATTGAATTGGCATTTATGAAAAGTAAAGAAGCCAAATTAACTAAAATTTACTTTGCCAGTAATGATAAAACTTTTATTGAAGATGTTAGTCATTTATCTCAAAAATTTGATGTTACTTATATTTCACAACACTCTTTGTGTAGTAACACTAACTTGAAGACCATTAATACGACTCATAATTTGACCCTAAATGAAAAGCAATTAATAAAATTATCAATGCCACTCTTTAATGTTGGTATCATATTAAAAAAAAATGGTGTGACCTATCAAGGCAAACTCACTAAATATTTAACTTATCAAGGGTTTAAAGTTAGCAATGGAATTATTACTAGCGTGCCTTACAATTAAATTTAACCTAGCACACACTTGATACCAAATATTAGCAGTGTGCTAGGTTAAACTAATTATCATGCTGTTATTCTAATACATCTTGGTTTTGAGCTATTTGCATCATTGGCAGTGATATACGAGGTAGCCTCATTCGCTCGCACTGAGCAGAAAGTAGTTCTCTCCAGTAAGGCCAAACATGATAACTAACATTATTAAGAGCAAATTCGTCTAAGCACTCAGGGCCTATTTCAGCCTTCAGTAAATACTCCGCGACAAACTCGCTTTCTATTAAAGCTAGCATGTCAGCATCTTCGCTTTCCTCTTTGACCCACTTCACTCCTACTTCGACAAACACACGAAATAATAAATCACCATCGTCATTTTGAATCGTTTCAGACTTTGTTACTAAGTGCTTGCTCTGAATGATGCAGCCATCTAGATTAGAGTACTTTGGATCAAAGCCATCGCTACATTGTGCATTCACATTGCGCACGTATAAGTCTTGAATTTGTAAGTTTTCAATCGCTTTTTGTAAAGTGTCTTTATTCATTTTAGCCAACTGCCTGTAACTGTGACTGCGTATAACCTTGGCCGCCTTTAAGCGTATTAGAGCTAATAACTGTCACTTTTTGACGAGGTTTTTCACTGCTAACTACCGATTGAGTGAAAGAGGTCCAACTCCATTTATGAGTTGGTACAGGGCGAATTCGTGCTTCTTTGTATGTATGAGTATGATTTAAGTACTCAAAGGCTGCCGGTACATCATGCGCAACTCGCAATAGCTTATCCATTGCCTCAGACTGAGTTACGTCATCAGCTTCGTATTTTGAAAAGGCGACCGGGCCACCACCAAAAATACGAGCGGCTTCGGCTTGTGTTAAACCAAGAGTATTACGTAATTCTTTTAACTGACTACCTGTAAGTAAACCATCGACTTCTTTTTTAAACGCGATCATCAATCTTTTATTTGTACGCGATTGTTCAGGCAGAGTTATTTCAGAACCACAGCAATCACACTCGCTGTAATGCATTGGCAATTCTTTATGAGTATTTTTATATTCAACAGGGTTAGAACCAACATGAGCGTGTAACTCACCCTCTTCACATATTGAACATACAGAAGTATTTTTCATTTTCGTTCTCCTATCAAGAACCAGAAGGATGGCAAGAGGCTAAAAGTAATACTTTGCCGGTCTTGCCAATCGCTACTTTAATATAATATTCAAAATCCATTTCTTTATACGCATTTTCATTCCACTCTTTGCGTATAAACCGATAAGCATCGCATGCAGCCCAAGGTCCATTAGGTTTAGGTTGGCACCACTCAGATCCTAAGTACTGGCCATATTCAATTGCATACTTAGTTAAAGACTCAATATCATCTTGATCTAAACACCACTTTTGCATATCTCTTGCGCATCCGTTGGACCACGCAATGAGCTTACCTTGATCCAGCAAACCTAAAACATCTGATGATCCATAAAGAGGCGTTGTTTGACCTTTTATTTTACGATCTTTTTCAGATTTAGGTAGCTCACCAGAATATTGGCTGACGATTTTACTACTTACCATAATGGTAAGTCTACTTTATTAGTCAAAATTTGCTCACTTTAGTTCAAACTAACTCTACTTATAATTAACCTTGCAATATAAGCACCTGAATTTTAATAATATTCCTTTATATACCCATACGCTCTATCAAACAGTATTTGGTCGGTATGGAGTTTGTATTTGAGTAATGCCTTGCGTAGTGACTTTTGTACTTCGCGCTCGCCGCCGGTTGTACCTTGCCAGCCAGGGAAGCGGACAACACGCACAATGGCGTCTATGTCGGTTACTATGCGCTCTACTACCGCTGGAGTTTGGTCGTCTTTAAGCTCTAAAAACAGGTCTGTTAATGCAGCTTTTGGTGTTTTTTCTTGTAGTTCGTCGTCTAATTCTTTTTCTGCCTGGACAGTTTCTTTGGCAATTTTGCACAGCTCTTTAACAAAGTCGATTGAGGCTATTAAGCCTTTTTCGGCTTTGTCGCGCAGGGCTTCTAGTCGCTCACTTAACGACTTAAATACAGGTAAATCGCCACGGTCTTTAAAACGCTTTGCTAGCTCTTTTTCAAGCTGTTTTGTTTTACGTGGGTCTGGGTTATTAAATATATTTTCGATAACGTCTGCATCAAGCACAAACTCTTCTAGGTTATGTACATTACCTACATGCACGTTGTCGTGTATGAGTTGTGTTGTTTGTGCGCCTAGCGTTAGCCATAACAACTTACCAATGTTATCTGAGGCTGGTTTTACCGACTCATAAACCTGGGCTAGCCATTTGTAATCTTCGTTGTATTCATCAAGTACGCTATCGGGTGAAAGTGATTCCCATAGTTTGGCTAGGTATTTAAAATCTAGCGCGAAGGCATCTTTCTTATCATCGGTGCTTATAGCGTTCTGTGCGGCCTCTAGGCCTTCAAAACCTTCAATGGTTCTGTCTATGCCAGCAAAGTGGGCTAATGTATCAGCCATCGCTTTTGGTAGCTTTGCGCGTAGCTCGCTTAAGTTAGAGATAACTTGCTGTACGCTTTCTTCATCAAACTCTAATGCTTTTGCGGCATCGTCAAATACGCCAAAGTAATCAACAATACAGCCAAAAGTTTTATTGGGGTATAAACGGTTTGTACGACATATTGCCTGTAATAAGGTGTGGTCTTTAATCGACTTATCTAAATACATGGTTTGGCATATAGGCGCATCAAACCCGGTTAGCAGTTTTGCGGTAACAATAATAAATTTAAGCTCTGATTTTGCATCGTTAAATTCATCCACCAGCTTTTCTTGCTGGCTTTTGTCTACGCCCCACTTTTGCTTAAACTCATAATCATCGTTTGCGCTGGTGGATATAACCACCTTACTGGCTGCTTCATCAAAGTGTTTATCGAGTTCTTCTTTATATTGCACACAGGCATAACGGTCTGGTGTCACTATCATGGCTTTAAAACCATGGGGCTCTACTTTATCCATAAAGTGAATGGCAATATCTTCAACTATTTTTTCAACACGCTCAGGAGATTTTAAAAACGCTGACATTTTAGCGGATTTTTGATTTAGCGCATCGGCTTCTTCATCTGTTAGCGCGGCGCTTTCTTTAAAGTCTTTAAAGGCTTTATCGAGTGCTTCTTTGTCTACATGAACATCTACCAAACGTGGTTCAAAATGCAGTGGTAAGGTGGCTTCGTCACGAATAGAGTCATGAAAGGTATAACGGCTCATATAGCCGCCTTTGTCTTCTTCAGCGCCGAATGCCCAAAAGGTATTTTTATCGGCTTTGTTTACAGGTGTACCAGTTAAACCAAATAAAAAGGCATTAGGTAAAGCGGCGCGCATTTGACGGCCTAAATCACCTTCTTGGGTTCTGTGTGCTTCGTCGACTAATACAATGATGTTTTCTCTGTCATTCATATTAGGTTTGGCATCACGGAACTTGTGGATCATCGAGATAATAATTTTACGGGTATCTCGCTCAAGCATTTGCTGTAATTCTTTAATGCTGTCGGTTGATTCAACGTTAGCGACATCAGCAGCGTTAAAGGTGCCGCTTATTTGGGTATCTAAGTCCGTTCTATCTACCAGTACAATAACTGTAGGGCTTTTAAGCTGTGCAGCACGGCGAAGTTTTTGTGCAGCAAACACCATTAACAATGATTTACCCGAGCCTTGAAAGTGCCAAATTAAGCCTTTTTTAACTTTGCCCTCAATCACACGCTGAACAATTTTATTCGCCCCTTCATATTGCTGAAAACGCGGTATTACTTTTATGCGTTGCTTCTTTTTATTGGTAGTAAACAACGAGAAGTTACGCATTATATCGAGCAAGCGTTCAGGGCTTAATAAATCGGTTAGCTCTGCACCTACCCCTGATAGACCAACAGCACGCGTTAACTGTGCGTCTTCAACACGCCACGGGGCCCAAAACTCTAATGGGCAGCGTATTGCACCATAAAACAGCTCACGTCCTTCGGTAGCGAATGATAAAATATTAGGTACAAAAAACTGCGGTACAGCGTTTTCATAAATGCTGTGTACTTCATGGGCACCATCTAACCAGGTTACTGATGGCCGAATAGGTGTTTTCGCTTCACCCACCACTACTGGAATACCGTTAATCATTAATACCACATCAGGTATTTTAGTTTCTCGGTGATGGATACGAAACTGATTCGTCACCACATAGTTATTGCGAGTTAAGTCATCGAAGTCGATAAGGTTGACAGGAACATGGCGATTATTTTCGCCAAACGGCATGGTTTTTTCGCCTGTCATCCAAGCGAAAAACTCTTCATTGGCTTTAACTAAGCCAACTTGATTTACCGAAATTAAAATAGCACGGAGCTTATGTATTACTTCATCAGCCAAATGTGGGTTAGCTTCAATCTCAGGGTTAAGGCGAATTAACGCTTTAACCACTTCAGATTCAACTAAAACCTCATTAACACCACGACCTAGTTGTTCTGGCGATTGGAATTGCCATTGAACGCCAAATGTTTTTTGAGGTTCAGAAACCTGATGAGCGTTTAGATTAACGCCCGTCATTTGATGGATGATGTAGTGTTCCACACTATTTAATTCGGTAAATCCCATACCTAAAACACCTTCTGTTTTAATTCTTCATATAAGTTTTTGTAACTATTACAATTGCTATCAGAGTCTGAAATAGCTTGGTGATACGCAGAAACTTTATTAACAAAATCGAGTTGTTCGTCTATCAATGGTACGGGAACATCTAAGTTTTTAAGTACCTTTATAGTCAAAAATTTAGTTGAACTCCCCACTGATAATCTTTGTAACAATTCAAGCTTGTTTCTCAAAACTTCTAGTAAGTAACTGTACATTAGTGAATTACTATCTTTAATTTGAATTACGTATGTCCTTTGGTATGCGTCGAATTTACCTTTGTAATGTTTTAAAGGGTAAACACCTGAAGCGTTATTGCCTGCAAGTAGTAATGCTTCACAGTCGAAAGAATACTGGTCAATTTTCAATGTTGTTGGAGCACAAGTGAAAAAAGGATAGGTCCCATTTTCTACAGATGCATTTGAATCAAGCTTTCCTGTTGTGAATTCAACTAAATCGCCTAGCTTAAAAACGGGGCTTTTTTCCGACATACCTGATATTTTGTTCGTTACAAAAACCTTATTATTCACCTCTAAATAATGCTTTAACTTAATATTCTCAGAATGTAACTTTTCTGCTGAAGATAAAAGCTCTAATAAATCTTCTTGAATATTTAAAGGTGGCAAATCAATCTCATTTGTTGATAGATCTTTAAACTTTACCCTTGGAGAAAGTCCTCCAGCAGAGTGCTTAATTGCGTAATCAAAAAATTTTGTGTTATTAACAATAAATGGGAGAAGATCCTGGATTAACTTTTCTTTCTTGGTTCTCATTACTGTAATATCGCCAGAACAAATCCCTGCAAAGTTAGCTTTAGCAGCCTTTTTCAAGTACGCTCGACGTCGGCCAAATAAGACATCCCCTTTACTAAACTTCTTAGTAAAAGTCGTACCTCCCTCTGTACTTCCTGAGCGCTCAAGCTGAATTTCCTGACTATCAATATGCTCTAGGCCTACTACATGTTCAACACCTTCAGCTATAGGGTCTTTAACTGACTCTTTTGGTTCAAATACCACATCACCAAACTTAACCTTTTTCCAGTCTGATTTATCTATAGAAAAGTTTTTAATAGCTTCCATGTCTAACATTACACTAGCTCCTTAAATAACTTTTCCATTGATTGTTTTAGGTTATCTGATGACTGCTGCCAATCTTGATACGCTGTTGCAAAACAACCTTCTTCACTACTTTCTATAGAATCAGGGCGTACATACAAGTTAATTGCCATATTTGCTTTTTTATCTAATACCTCTTGCTTGTCGACTAACACAGCAAAGTTTTCTTCACTTTCAAACTTATTGTAAGCATCAAATATTTTATCAATATGGACTTGATCCAAATATCCCATATTTCTATCTTGGCGCACTTCTTTCACCGCATTAATGAACAAGATTTTATTTTTTTTACTTTCTTCTTTGTTTGTTTTTGTAATCAACAAACACGCTTCCATAGGCGAGTTATAAAATAGATTTGGACCAAGGCCAATGACACATTCAACTTGGTCTTGCTCTATCATTTTTGTGCGCATTTCTGCTTCTGAATCGCGGAATAAAACCCCGTGCGGCCATAATGAAATGGAACGACCATTACCTAAATCTAAACTTTTCTGAATATGTTGCTGAAAGGCATAATCGGCACAGCCTTGTGGAGGTGTGCCCCATACATTTCGGCCATGAGGATCGCTTTCAAACGCTTTGCGATCCCACGATTTAATTGAATATGGCGGGTTAGCGAGAATAACGTTGAATTTTTTCAGCTCGTCATTTTCAAGCAATCCAGGATTACTTAAGGTATTACCGCGAACAATATCGAATTCTTCAATGCCATGCATAAACATGTTCATACGAGCAATGGCTGAGGTTAGTAGGTTAATCTCTTGGCCGTATAATTTAAGGGTGCGGTATTCTTTGCCTTCATCTTTAAGGTGCAAGGCACAGTTAAGTAATAAACCACCCGAGCCACAAGTAGGGTCGTACACTGACTCACCCGGTTGTGGGTCCATTATCATGGTCATTAATTTAACCACGGTACGGTTGGTGTAAAACTCTGCTGCGGTATGGCCACTATCGTCTGCAAACTCTTTAATTAAGTACTCGTAAGCGTTACCTAGCTTGTCGTCGGGTACATTTTTTAAGTTAAGTTTGTGCTTTGAGTAATGCTCAATAAGGTTAGTGAGCATGGCATCGGTAAGGCGGTCTTTATTGGTCCAACTGGCATCACCAAAGATACCGTCTAAGGTATCAGGGTTAGCCTTTTCAATGGCACGCATGGCGTTTTGTAGTGCTAGGCCAATGTTGGTTGTGGTTTCGCGCACATCATTCCAATGTGCGCCTTCAGGGATTAAAAAGTTATGGTTTTCAGCAAAGGCTGCATATTCTAAATCGCCATCACTTTCTGCTAATGCATTTTCAAACTCTTCGTCGTATACATCAGAGATACGTTTAAAGAACATTAGCGGGAAAATGTACTGCTTGTAGTCACCGGCATCTATTGTACCTCTGAGCGCTGTGGCTGCGCCCCAAAGGTATTTTTCTAATTCTTGTTGGGTCATCATGCTGATGGCTCCTCTACGGCGATTGCTTGCTGATCTACGTCGCGAATAATTTCAGATGCTGTTATATCTCGACCTTCTGCTAAAACCTCTACAGCTTTGGCAACATAAGCAGCTCTTTTTGCAATAAACTGAGCAAAGTCACTTTTAACTTTTTCTACTTTTTGTTCACCAACTAAACCTGTGTAATCGCCGCATTTTAGTTCATCCAACGGAATGAGGTGTGATTGCAGACGTGCATTAACGATATCTTCACTGGTCCAGTTATAGCGGTCTTTAAGATAATTAAGTGGGTCTTTATTACTAATGTTTAAATTGGTTTTATCAGTGATCAAAGCACAGTTCAACGCAAAATAACTTTCCGTTTCAACTTCTTTTAATAAAGCATCTGGAAATACATGGTGGTAGTGCCTACGACCATCAATAAGTTGCTGCCTAGTTAACGGCGCTCCATCAGCAAAATCGTAAGCACCCAATTTACTAAATACAGCCATAATACCGCGCCCGCGAATATTTTCGCGTTTAGGCCAACCAACGCGTTTTAATTCATCATCAGTCGAAAGTGGGTATAAATCACGATTTAATACTGGAACGTCATTTTCAGTATAATTTGAACCATCATTTTTAACTTCTGCTGTAATTATGTTTTTAAGCGCTACAAAGTCGTTAAATGCATGTGAGGCGGCAGAGTTTTCATAACGGTCTGTGAAAAAGCTAGACCAAAGATACTTTTTAAGTAATATCTCAAAATTACCTCTGGAGTCTAAATTTTCAGGTATATCAACATACAAGGCTGCAATGACGGCCAATATTGCATTGGTTGGTAATCGGCTACGATCGTAAATAGCTTGGCTCTCAAGGAATGTTGCCATTTTAGATAAACCTAGAGACATTTTATCCCAGTTATCCACCATGTCTTCTTTGCTCATATCCCACATACCCCGTTGATTTGGTAGCTTCCCTTGTATGAGAGCTGATGTGGCAAGTATGAGGAACGGTAATTCAAAATAATGCTGAACTGCAGGATGCTTTTTATCTAGCTCAGTTTGGTAGTCATCTAAAGAAACGCCTTTAACACCCTCTATTTCTGCCCGAATAATATCGTACTGTGATAAAGGCTTGCTGTTGGTGTTCATGTTAATAAATACCTGCAAGGCTGTTTCTTTAGTTGTCTGAGCCGGTAACGCTAAGTATGGAAGGTTAAAGTGCGTGATGGTTTCTCTAAAGTCTCTTATTTTATTTTTAAGTTTTTCTTGTTTACCCATCCACTCTTTTAACAAGCCTTTATAGTTTTCTTCTTCAATATTTGGCTCTGAGTTTGACAATGCAGAATCAATCCACTCTTCAATTTCATTCGAAATATCTCCAGGTCTAAACAAATGCATTGGGATTACACCCCTTCTTAAGCATTCGCTAGGCTCATCGACCCATAACGGCATTGTTTTACCATTTTTATTGGTCCAGCGACTTTCATACCAAACCTCTGACTCATCAGTTTTTTCCTCATCCGGCACTCTGTCATCGTAAGTGTTCAGATATAAAAAATAATTAAGCCCATCATAATTATTATGTAATGCTCGCCAGAGCGAGGTTAGCCGTTGCTGGCCATCTAATAGATGCTCTGTAACACGCCCCTGGGTTTCTGGAGCTGTAACTAGATACCTTGAAACAAATTGCTCTTTATCTACATCAAGCAATAATGTTACACCTAATGGTAAGTTTTTAGTTACTGTGTCGAGGAGACTACAAACACGGCTTTTATCCCATGCTTGGTGCCTTTGAAAGCGAGGTAGCTTGATTTCACCATTTTGGATTTTTTGAAACCAAATTGATACTTGTCTGTCTTGTGCTGAACTAGATGGCATTTTCACTTTAGAAATCCTTTTAATACTTGTTTAAACTTCTCTTCGGCTTCTAAGCTTGCTTGCCAGGCTTGTTTTAAATCGGCCATTGCTTCTTCTACTGATGGCAGATTATCTTCAGTTATTTTTTCAACGTAGAGTGGTATGTTTAAGTTAAAGTCGTTTTCTTTTAACTCGTTCATAGAAGCTACTTTTACGTAGTTTTCTACATCTTGATAATTGTGATACCAGTCGTAAATTTGTTGAACGTGATTTGGTTCTAGGAAGTTTTGCGCACGGCCTACACGAATTTGGTCTGAAGCATCTATGAACAGTACTTTGCCTTTTTTATCGGCTGGTTTATTTTGCTTAAACACCATGACACAGGCTGCTAGTTGCGTGCCGTAAAATACGTTAGGGCCTAAACCGATAACCGCTTCTAGCATATCTTGCTCTAGCAGTTGCTTACGGATTTTACCTTCGGCGGCTTTTCTGAATAATGCGCCATGAGGTAGTACTACAGTCATACGGCCGGTGCTGTTCATAGATTTAACCATGTGCTGCACCCAAGCCATATCACCATTACCCTGTGGTGGTACACCGGCAATGTTACGGCCGTATGGGTCATTAGCCCAGTTTTCAGCGCCCCAATCCTTTAATGAGAACGGTGGGTTGGCTATTACACAATCAAAGGTTTTAAGTCCATCGGCTTCAAAAAAAGCCGGGTTACGCAGTGTATCGCCACGTAATATTTCAAAGTCTTCTATGCCATGCAAAAACATGTTCATACGCGCAATAGAGCTAGACGTTAGGTTTTTTTCTTGGCCGTAAAGTTTTAGCGTTCGGTAGTCTTCGTTGTTGTGTTTTAGATTATCGACACACTCAAGCAACATGCCGCCTGTACCACATGCTGGGTCGTAAACCGTTTCGCCTTCGTGTGGGTCTAAAATCAACCCTAGTAAATGCACCACTGAGCGAGGGGTATAAAATTCACCGGCTTTTTTATTGGTTAAATCGGCAAAGTGTTTTATAAGGTATTCGTAGGCATTACCTAGCATATCAGGGTCAACGTTTTGATTACCTAATATGTATTGTGAAAAGTGTTCAACTAAGTCAATGAGTAAGGCATCAGATAGCTTATTTTTATTACTCCACTGGGCATCACCAAATATACCGTAAAGGTATTCTTGGTTAGCTTGCTCGATGCCACGTAAGGCGCTTTCAATCGCTGTACCTACGTTGGTGGTTGTTTCACGAATATCTTGCCAATGGCAGCCTTGTGGGATTTCAAAGCGGTGCATTTCTGGTAGTGCGGCGTAATCTTCATCGCCATCTGACTCTTCAAGTGCTAAGCGGTACTCCTCGTCATACACATCGGATATACGCTTAAAGAAAAGTAGCGGGAATATGTATACTTTAAAGTCGGAGGCATCTACTGGCCCTTTTAAGATCCAGGCTGCCTTTGAGAGGTACTGCTCTAACTGTGAGAGCGTTATTTTTTCCATTATTAAATCTCGTTGTATTTAATTTGCGATAAGCTGAGGATTTCTAGGCTAGATTATACATTAATGAGCAGAGTAGTTGATGGAAGCTTAATAAATACAGTGGCATGGTTTGTTGCTTATATCCATATTAAGCTTTACCGACTCAATCTAACGCTAAACAATCCTTTATTACTGGTAGAGTAAAACAAACTTAATAAATTGAACACTCCTAAGTCAATTTATTAACATCCCCCTTTTGTCAGCCAAACATATTTACTCCAAAATTAAAGAATATTTGTAACGTTATTGGTTACTTATGAAAAATCTGGGTTGACAATACCAGTTATTTTAAGACATCATATTTATGGTGCTTAAAAGGGCGCCTCCCCACCCCAAAGGGAAATCTCCTCAGGAGAACCTAACTATTCAAATTTAACGTTTTTTTCGTCATTGTTTTTGGTGAGGGGTGCACTTTGTTCAATGGCTTTGAGGAGAACGTCATGTCAGGTACAAATTCAAATTTAATTGCACACGTTAAAAAGCGTGCAAAGAAACTACATAAACAAAACCCAGAAAAAACACACTCACAATACTTAGAAGAGTGCTCGAAAAATTTAGGCTATCGTAATTATCACGATTTAATGCGACAAGCTAATTCGTTGAATAGCAATGCTGTTCCCCGTACTTGCTTAATCGATAAGTACCCAGAGCTTATTAATAAAGCATTTAATAACTGTATAACAAAAGAACCAAAAGATGAGCTTATAGCTAAGTTTTGGGATTTACTACGTACTCCAATTAATAATGAATCGCCACGAGAAGATATTGAGCAATTAACACGATGGGGAATTAATAAAGAAACATTGAAAAATTATGGATACTCTTGTCTTGAAAGCAAAAAGATACACTACGAAGATTTAGGCTACTTATTGCTGGCAATGGGTCATTACTTCAGGTCTGTGATGGATAACTGTAGATACCAAATTGCTGAGCACCCTAAATTTACCGATTACTTTGGTCTTTGGCTTCGCTCTATGTACCCAAACTCAAACAGTGAACAAAATAGCTCAACAGTACTTAACGAATTAAAACAGTTCTATACGTTTAATGAAAACGAGGAGTTATTTAAAGGTGCCACCAGCTGGGCACCAAAGTGGTGGCTTAAAGAACAGGGCCGTATTTAAGCTCCTAAACTCCATATTTAAATATTAGATCAAATAGAGGGGTAGGCATGGCCTACCCCTCTATATATTAATAATTGAGCTGCTAAGACTCTTAATACAAGTAACAGTTTACTTAATCTATTAAATCAAAATGATTAGGTGAATACATGAGCCTACCCCCTTTCACCTATTCTTTCCATTATCCAATCATCCACTTCTGACTCAAGCCAGGCTACAGATTTTGCACCCAACGATACTTGCTTAGGGAATGTGCCTTTAATCATAAACTCATAAATTGTTGAACGACCAAGTGATGTTTTTTCGATTACTTCTTTTAATTTGATTAAACGCATGGATTTCTTCAGTTGGTTATTAGTATATAACTTTACAGAGTATGTAATTTTTAACTGGCTCAGGTCACATACCCAAACCACCTTAAGATCTGAGTTTCAGTTGGAATTAAAAGTGATTTAGGCAAGGCATTGATTGCAAGTAATAGTGGTTCTATTGTTAAAATCAATAACGCAGTATCAATCGCTTTTAAACCAATCCTTAGGACGTTTCACAGCAACTTGATCTCTGCGTTATGACTACTTAACAGTGACTACACTTTTGCAAAGTTACGCCTTGGTATTAACCCCCTGTGAAACGCTGGGCTCTGTATCTTGAGGTGGTTTGGGTATTATTGCGCTATACTGACGCAAATTTTTTTAAATAAACTGTTATGGCTCTTAAATCGACGATTATTAAAGCGCAGTTATCGCTAAGCGATATGGACCGCAACGTATACCAAGACTTTAATTTAACCTTGGCACAACACCCTTCAGAAACCGAGCAACGCTTGATGATCCGCTTGCTTGCCTATGCACTTAATGCCTGTGATGGTTTAGAATTTACTAAGGGTTTATCGGCTGATGATGAACCAGAGCTGTGGCATAAAAGCTATAGCGATGAGATCGAGCTGTGGGTTGAGCTTGGTTTACCTGATGAAAAGCGTGTTAAAAAAGCCTGTAATAAAGCTAAAAAAGTGGTGCTATACACTTATGGTGAAAACAACCAAGCAATTTGGTGGCAAAAGCATCAACCTAAATTGTATGAGTTTAAAAATTTAAGTATTTTTAGTTTAGATTTTGCTACAACTCAAGCGCTGGCAGCGCTGGTTGATCGCAATATATCGCTGACTATTACCATTCAAGATGGTGATGTATGGGTGAGCTCTGATTCAGTTAACATTGAAATAAAACCAGTACAATTAATGTAATTGTAGATTCAATAGATTAAGAGGGTGTATGACTGTTAAACGCGTTGTAGTATTACACGGATTGTATATGTCTGGCTTTGTAATGCGCCCTTTATGCTCGCAGCTTGAAAAGTCTGGGTTGGATATTCTCAACCTCTCTTACAATACATTGTCTCCCGATCGCGCCGCTATTTTTAAACAGATTGATAATTTTATTAATGATAAAAATACGGCCCTTGTTTGTCATTCAATGGGCGGACTGGTGGCGCGCGCATACCTTGCTGCAAATTCAGAGCAAAGCCAAAACGTAACAAAAGTTATTACTTTAGGCACACCGCATAAAGGCAGCCATATAGCCCGCAGAATGCAGCAAAAAGGCTTTGATGTATTTTTAAAAAACAGTGTGGAATTTTTACTGACCGAAAATGGTGATTGGCCATTTAATGCCAAGCTTTATAGTATTGCTGGCGATTTACCCATCGGCCTCATGCCGCTAATTGCCAAAGGTAGTCAATCAGATGGCACGGTATTAATTGATGAAACCAAACTCAAAGGCATGGCAGAACATAAAGTGTTTCATTTAAGTCACACCAGTATGATCTACTCACGCCAAGTGATGAATTATATTGTTGAGTTGCTGGTTTAATCTTCTGCACTAGCAGCCACTTTATAGGCAACAAATGCGATGATTGCTAAGATCAGTGGTGTTGGCGCTGCGATATAACCAAAGGTATCAAAGTTAGCAAAGCTTGCTCCTGCTAAATGGCCGACTAAGCCAACTACAAATGCCAACAACGCTATACCAATAACAACTAATTCCATTTTACTTTCTTTTTGTGTTTTAGCCTGCATGTTATCTCTCCATCAAATTTATCTGTGTTGATTATGCGCCGACTAAAAACGTTAATTTTGACCTAAATCAAATAACCACTCGCCATGTAATAGCTTGCTATAAAAGCTTGTTTTAGATCATCTTATTGTGCTTTTATTAAACGATTTGCGGTTATTTTGATTTTTGGGGTGGTTTTTTAAAGATTGGAGCCCATCTCTATTGTACGAACAAGTTAATTACTACAGCAGGTTGGCTAATAGGTAAAATCTATTGAGGTTATCGATTTTAACCATTTTACAGATTACTAAAAATGGCTGATACTTGCTTCATTGTTTAGAAAACATCTTATCAGTTTATTAAGGAGAAGTTATGTCACAGGTAAACGCAATTGGTCTTAACAGCGCGAAAAGTGAAGATATCGTCAAGTCACTCAATACCCTGCTAAGTAGTTATCAAATTCAATATATGAATGCCCGCGGTTTTCATTGGAATATTAAAGGTCGCAACTTTTTTGAACTACACATCAAGTTTGAAGAAATTTATAACCTATTACTTTTAAAAGTAGATGAAGTCGCTGAGCGTATTTTAACGCTTGATGGCGCACCACTGCATGCATTTTCTGATTACTTAGAGATCAGCAAAATTAAAGAAGCAAAAAATATCAGTGATGGTGTCGCAGCAGTCGAAAACTTACTCGCTGGTTACAGCACGCTAATTAAAATGCAGCGCGATATTTTAGAGCAAGCAAGTGATGCACAAGATGAAGGTACGGCTTCATTGATGAGTGATTATATAACTGAGCAAGAGAAGCTAGTGTGGATGCTTAAAGCATATTTAAATTAATCATAACCAGGTTTTAATATATAGATGTTCCGGGTGCTTAGCTAAGTAACCTGGAATATCATCGTAAAATTGTATATCCATATCGCTACCCCGCCAGATATGTTCCAGCAAACTTTTGGCTACAGCACTTGCTTGAATATAAACAACACGTTTATAACCGCGCGCTTTAACACCATGAAAGTATTCAGTTGCAACCGCCAAGCTATCTGCGGTCGCTAATTCAAACTCAACTAAATTAATCACCGCATATTCAATAGATTGAGGCGGCAACTTTGCTAAATAAGCAAATACATCCTTGGTAAAAGCCTGTATACCTTCTCGATTAAAACAACCAATCACTTTGATATATATCGTTGGTGATTCAATTGAGTATTCCTAGCGCCCATGCACATTAAACATATAAGTACCTCCAAACATAGTGAAACTCAATTGAATAGAAAATCACACTTAATCAGCCAAACTGATAAAGAAAGCCATCTCTAATGCTTTTTCTTCCAAGCTTTTAAAGCGCCCTGATGCTCCGCCGTGACCGGCATCCATATCGGTTTTAAACACCAAAATATTATCGTCAGTTTTATATTCACGCATTTTAGCCACCCACTTCATCGGCTCCCAATATTGCACTTGTGAATCATGCAAACCGGTAGTCACTAAAATATGTGGGTATGCCTGTGCGGTAATATTGTCATACGGTGAATACTGAGCAATCACATCATAATAGGCAGGGTCATTTGGATTACCCCATTCATCGTATTCATTGGTAGTTAGAGGTATTGACTCATCCAGCATGGTGGTTAGCACATCTAAAAATGGCACATGGCAGCCAATTCCTAAATAAAGCGCTGGCGCTTGGTTAACAACCGCTCCCATTAGTAAGCCACCGGCACTACCGCCTGAAGCAAACACTTTATCTTGCGCACCATAACCTTGCTCAACCAATGCTTTGGTTACATCAATAAAGTCGTTAAAGCTATTTTGCTTATGTTGTTTTTTGCCTTGCTCGTACCAATCACGGCCCAACATCTCACTACCACGAACATGTGCTATGGCATACACAAAACCACGATCGAGTAAGCTTAATGAGGTACTCGAAAAACTCGGATCGATGGTTATGCCATACGCCCCATAACCATATTGAAACAGTGGATTAGTGCCATTTTTAGCAAAACTATCTTTACGATAAACCAGCGACACGGGCACTTTAATACCATCACGCGCTGTTACCATTAATCTTTCAGAGGCATAGTTTTGCGGATCAAAACTGCCTAATACTTGCTGTTGTTTTAATAAAGTTTTATCACCATTATTTAAGTCTACTTCAAATAATGAACCTGGCGTGGTGAGGCTTGAGTAATAAATACGAGCTACGTGCGTATCATGCTCAGGATTCATTGCAATGGCAGCATAATAACAAGGATCATCAAATTCTAAGGTCATACGCTGCTGTTGCTTATTAATGACCACAAAGCGTGTTTGTCCTTGCTCGCGCTCAGTAAGCACCAAGAAATCGTCAAACAGCTCTACGCCTTCTAATAAAACGCTATCACGATGAGGGGTATGCTCAAGCCACTGTGTTTTATCTGCAATGGTACTTGTATTAGCCGTCATTAAACGAAAGTTTTTAGCTTGCCAATTAGTCACGATATAAAACGTATCGCCGAGTTTATCAACATCAAACTCATGCCCTTCTTCGCGTGGCAGTAACTGAGTAAACACTCCTTGCGGCTGATCAGCATCTAGCACCCAAGTATCGTTCGTTTCTGTAGTGGCTAAATCAATAATGATCAGCCCCTCATCACGGCTTTTACCAAGCCCCATAAAAAAGCTTCGATCTTGCTCTTCATATACCAATACATCGTGCGCTTGCTTAGTACCTAATACATGGCGATAAACTTGATAACCTAATAACGTTTTAAGGTCTTTCTTTACGTAAAAAACCGTTTTATTGTCGTTTGCCCAAACGATTTGCCCTTCGGTGTTTTCTAATACATCTTCAAGTAAATCATCGTTATCAATAACTTTAAACTTTACAGTATAGATACGACGACCATCGGTATCTTCAGAGTAAGCCAACAATTGTTCATTAGGACTAATTGCCACCTCGCCTAATTCATAAAATTCAAAACTTTCTGCAAGTATATTTACATCTAACAGTAGCTGCTTATCTGCGGCATCCATCTGACGACTACGGTAATGGCGAGAATATTCATCATCGCCACGTACTTCAGAGTGATACCAATACTGGCCATCTTTAACGGGAAAAGTATTATCGTCTTTAACAATACGCCCTTTTAGTTCTTCGAACAGTTGCTTCTGAAAAGACTGAATAGGCGCTAGTTGCTGTTCACAATAGTCATTTTCAGCAGCTAAATGTGCCAGCATCGCTGGATCTGTACGTTCGTCATCACGCATCCAATAATAATCATCAATGCGTATTTTTTGGTGTGTTGTTAACGTGTGCGGCTGTTTACGCGCAACAGGAGCATTAGGAAGTGAAGACAACGATAAGTTTGATAGAGCCACAGAAAAACCAATAAAAAATTTCGATGGCTGGAGTTTAACATAATTTTCAAAAGTGCATAAAAAAGCCCACTCAATGAGTGGGCCGAAAAATGCTAAATAGCATTAAGGGGAAACTTGCTGCCAAGCAAGGTGCCAACTTTGTCCAACACCGGGCTCGTAAAGTGGATTATTTTCTTCTTTCACATTGCAAAACTGGCTGAAAGGCCAAGGTTTACATTTATAAATTAAGCCTGTTTTTGGCTGTAATACTTTTACACCCGCATTATATACACCACACTTTTCAGGATAGATATAATCATATGCGGGCTTAACAACCTGGTAATCATCACATTTAGCAATACATTGAAAAGTTAATTCCGCACGAGTAATCCCGCAACCTTCGAGTGCATAAATCTGGTTTGAACGATAAGCTACCACTAAACCTTGCTCAGTCATTCTTCCTGCTTCGACTAAGGGTATATGAGTATTAATATATTCCGCGACAAAGCGTGGCCAATTATGTGGCTCACCTTGTTCTTCGGTGATAATTTCATATTGAAATGATAAATCGACTAGCTCTCCTTGCGTGTCATAAAAAGTCACCGTCACCATATCACCTACAAACAATTGGGTATGATGATTTAGACAACCTATTGGCATCCAATTTCCACAGGCCAATGACGTATGCATAAACAAAGCAACACCTTAAGAATATCTAATAGGTACTATCCAGCATTTATTGGATAAAAGAAATACTTTTAACTACATTGTAGGGCTGATGACACACAGTGAGGTTGGTATTACCCTGTGCGACGGCCCCGCTATCTTAGTTTTAATGCTAAAACCTTAGACCGGAAACTTTGCGTCCTAACCTTTCGGTTAGTTTGCCAAAACAGCGTGAGTATAGTGTGACATAGCTCGAAGATCAAACTAAAGAATGTAATCAAAAGTTAAAGCTGGCACTTAAGTTTAATTAACCTGCACTCTGGTTAAGAGATTTTCTGTAAAAACAAGGTTAATTTACGTCTCAATAGCTGGCCTCTTGTAATTAAACTCAAAGCTACCAGTATTATAAACAGCTGCTCAAACATGATTTATTACATACAATTCAGAAGCTTACACTTAGTTGTGTCGACATAAAATAAAAAAGCCAACCTTAAGCTGGTTGGCTTTTTATTATGGTGTAAGCAAAACCTTAACACTCAAAGTTAGCTTACTTTAACCTTTTGGCTAGTAAATGGACGTTTAAACAAACCCCCAATATCCGTTAAAATAATATACAGACATGGCACTAAAATAAGTGTAATTAAGGTTGCAAACATCACAGCAAAACCAAGTGCAACTGCCATAGGTATTACAAATTTAGCCTGTAAGCTGGTTTCAAACATAATCGGCAATACGCCTGCAAATGTAGTAATAGATGTCAGCAATATAGGTCTAAAACGAGCACAACCGGCCTCTATAACCGCATCTTTAATATCTATTCCTGCACGGCGTGCTTGATTAATAAAATCAGTCATTACCAAGGAGTCATTAATAACCACCCCTGCTGCGGCAATTAATCCAAAACCCGACATTAGACTAATGTCTAAGCCAAACCAAAAGTGACCCCAAATTGCTCCTGTCAGACTAAATGGAATAACCGACATTACAATTAAAGGTTGTGAATAACTTTTAAGCGGTACGGCCAATAATATGTAAACTAAAATCATCCCGCCTGCAAAAAACAGTTGCTGCTCATTTGCTTGCGCTTGCTGCTCTTCTATTGCACCGCCTAATTCAGACTTAACACTTGGGTATTCTTCTTGAAGCTGTGGTAGTAAGTTTTCTTTAACTTGTTTGACTACCTCACTCGGTTCAATTGCTTCCTCGTCAATGTTGCCATAAACGTAAACAGTACGATAACCACCTTCACGGCGAATATAACTAATGCCCGGTGTTTCTGTTAGCTCAACCACATCACCTAATAAAACTTCTCGGCCTTGTGGCGTTGTAACAACCGCATGCTTAAGTGATGAAAATGCCTCACGAGTGAGCTTAGGATAACGCACCATCACCCGAACCTCCTCACCACGGCGAATAACGCGCTGCGCTTCACCACCATAAAAGCTTGCACCTACTTGGTTCGCAATTGCCGCCAGATCTAAGCCTAAGTCATAGGCAACTGGTTTTAAGCTCATTTGCACTTCTTTACTGGCAGGATCGATAGTTGAGCTAATATCAAACAAACCTTCTTGCTGTTGTAATAGCTGTATAAAACGACGACCCGCATCATTAAGCGTATCGATATCAGAGCCATATAGTAAATAGCCAAACTCGCCACCACTACCGCCGCCTCCGCCGCCAACATCATCTTGAATAGTTAATGATTTGACACCAGCGATAACCGGCATCGCTTCACGCCAACGTCGAGATAGCTCAAATGCATTATATGGACGCAGTTCTTCGTCAACTAATGGTGCGAGTAATTGCGCTTCAGTGCGACCTTGATTGAACACTAGCACATCACGCACCATCTTCTGGCCTTCTTCACGCTCTGTTTGTCTATCAACCTCTAGCACCATAGCTTCAATTTCACGTATCGCATTAATGGTTTGAATGTCGGATACATTGTCGTTCATTTCTACATTAATTTGCGGGAAGTCATGAGGTACCTTAGGTGAAGGGATCATACGCACTTGATTAGATGAAATTAAACCAAAGGTTAAAATTAACAGCGCAATAAAACCAAACATCACCGTCCAGCGCCATTTTATGCAGTTCACTATAAATTGTTTATAAGGGCCATTAACAAAGCCAAAAAAACGGTTATTAAAACGTGCTCGCCAACCATCAGGATTAATAGGTGAGAAATGCGTATGCGCAATATGTGCTGGTAAAATTAATTTAGATTCAATGAGGCTGAAAACTAAACATAAAATAACCACCACTGAAATACCATAAAAGAAGGCACTTTCAGGACCACTCGAAAGCGTAAACGGAGCAAACACGGCAATAGTTGTTAGTACACCAAAGGTTGCAGGGGTTGCCACTCGCTTAGCGCCATTGACCACATTAACAACACCACCGCCTTTTTTCTCTATTTCGGTGTAGGCACTTTCGCCTATGACTATGGCGTCATCCACCACAATCCCCAGCACCATAATAAAGGCAAACAGGGACACAATATTAATAGTGACACCAAACAGCGGCATCAACATCATCGCCCCTAAAAAACACACAGGTAAGCCAATCATTACCCATAGCGCTAATTTAAAGCGTAAAAATAACGAAAGCATGATTGCTACCAAAATAGCGCCTTGAAATAAGTTAGCTTTCATCATATCTAAGCGCGCATTTAGGTAGTAGGTAAAGTCCATTAATGGCTCTAAACGCACACCGAGCGGTAACTCTTTATTTTTTTGATCAATATACGCTTTTACCGAGTCAGCCACCGGAATAATATTTTGATCTTCGGTTGCTTTTACCGATAAGTAAACCGCATTTTCACCGTTAAACTTAAAGTAACGCTCCCCTTCAGTGAACTGGTCTTTAATAACAGCAATATCTTGTAGTAATACTTTTGCGCCATTAGCGCCAATTTTAACCGGAATTTGTCTAAACTCTTCACCCGAGTAAAACTGATTCTCTACACGAACCGAAATAACTCCTGCATCTGTTTTTAATTGCCCAGCTGAAAAGTTAGCCGAATAACGACGTACAGCATTTACCACGTCCGACAAAGTTAAATTATATTGGCGTAATGTATCTGGTTCAATTTCTATTGCGATCTCATCCAGAGGAACGTCATTAACCACCAATGACACATTAGATAGCTGTAACAGCTCATTCTCAATTTGATTGGCTATAGGTTTTAATTCAATTAAGGGTAAGTCGGCCACCAGCGTCATACCTATTACGTCTTGGCGAAACTCCACTTGACTTATGGTGACCGGTTCCATTCCAGCAGGGAAAGTGGCAATACCATCAACGCGTAGTTTTACCTTATCAAGCACGTCGGTAAGTTCGGCATCAGTGTTTATTTCAAGGCTGGCCGTGCCGCCATTTCGAAATGCGCGATACACCCCTTTTTTTATCTCTGTTATATCTTTTAATGATTCTTCAATTTTTATTAGAATACTTTCTTCAATTTCTTGTGGCGAGGCCCCAGGATAGTTCGCCGACACATTAATATAGTTAATTTCTATATTAGGGAACATTTGTCGCTGAATCGTAAAGTAACTTATCAACCCCATTACAATGATAAAAAACATCATTAAATTAGCAGCAACAGAGTTATTAGCAAAGTAAGCAATTACCCCTGTTTGTTTAGCCTTGTTGGGTAGTTCGGTGTTATTCATAACTCAATCTACCTTTTATAGTTGTTCAGTAGATGCACTTTTCGGTGCCTCTATTTCTTTAGCATCTTGAAGGCCTGCAATTTTTACTGCCATGCCTTTTTGTGGATACTCCGGTAAGGTAACAACTAATTGATCATCAGCCTCTAAACCATCACTAATATAAAAGAACTCTCCTTCTTCGCGGATCACTTTCACTTTACGTGGTTCAAGTTGCTGTTCATCATTAACTATCCATACCATTTGGTTATTCACCAGTTCTTGCGGTAAACGATAGATATTATTAAGCATGGTGCCGGCAAAATTAACTTGTACATAAGTGCCAAACTTAATCGCTGGTTGTTTATTCACTAAACCATACGGATCGTCAATTCGAACAACCAAACTACTCATACGCGTAGCATTATCAACAATACCTAAATCACGATCTATTACCGCTTGGCGAGTAAAACCATTTAAGCCCGTTTTAATCACTGTTGCAGTGACGCCTTTGACGCGCTCAGGTAAAAAAACACTATCAAACCCAGCTATAGGTATGATGACTTCAGCGGTTTCAATATTATTTAATTCAGCAACTTGTGCGCCCATAGAAACAAATTGACCCACACCAACATTACGATTAATAACTAATGCATCGTATGGAGCGGTTACTTCACAGTTGTCTAAATCACGCTGTGCACGTTTTAATCCTGCTTGCGCTGACTTAACTGACGCTTGTGCACTTAGCACTTGTGGCTTACGTAAAAATAAATCGGTGCGTGCTTTGCTAGGGAATCGCTTAGCTTCGTCTTCTGCTACTTTGGCTTGCGCTTGCTCTTCAATTAACATCGCCTGCGCACGAGCTAGTTCAGCTTCAGCTTGCAGTACAGCCGCTTCGTAATTATCTTTTTCAATAGTAAATAGAACTTCTCCACGTCCAACAATACCACCGGCGACAAAATTAGGATGCCAACTAACAACTTCACCTGACACTTGTGCTGAAAGCTGTGTGTTTTCCAACGGTTTTACTTCACCATAACTGTTAATCATTACTTGGTGATCGTTGGCAGCCACAGCCTCAACTTTTACAACCGGCCGAGTGTCGACTATTTCTTTTTTTTCTGGTTCTTGGGCAATCGCATTAATTCCCACAAAGCCAACAATCCCTATGCCAAGCGCGACAAAAGGAAGTCCCCATTTTAATATCGTTGTTCGCATAATCAGTCCCCTTAATATTTTACTAAAGCCATAATAACAGAGCTGAATGAAACATTAACGTGACATTTGTAAGCAACTGTTACAAAAAAATTGATATCTTTAAAAAGCTTTAAAAAACCATTGTTAATCTATTATTTAATATTTTTTGTTATATTTTGATATAAAAAATAAACCATATAAATCAAAATGATAAAAACAAGCTTAGGAATTTCATCCTAGATTTGTTTCTTCCCGAGTCAGTTTGGGTACACTGAATAAGATTTTAACAAGTAAAATAAAGAGTATAAAATGAAGTTAACAACCATTACGCTAGCATTAAGTTTAGCTTTAGCGACCAACGGCCACGCTTTGGCCGCAGATAAAAAAGACGAAAAAAAAGACAAAACCATTGCCGAGCTGATCAAAGATAAAACCGAGTTTGCGGGGATATTTAGCCTCTATCAAGATGAAAAAACCGGTGATCACTTAATGGTAATTGATGAATCACAGCTTGATACCCCATTTGTGTACTTTGCCCATACTGTCGATGGCGTTACTGATGCTGGTCACTTCCGTGGGGCTTATCGTGAAACAAAGCTTATTGAATTTAGAAAGTATTTTGATCGCATAGACATTATCAGTAAAACACCTCGTTACCAGTTTGATGAAAGTAGTGCTATTGCAAAAGCTGCTAATGCAAACATCAGTGAAGCGGTACTAGCTAGTATTAAGATTGAAAAACAAGAGCAAGGCAAAATTGCTTTTAATGTAAACAAACTATTTTTAAGTGAAGCACTACATAAAGTTTCTCCTTGGCCAAACCCAGATGATAAAAATGCCAAAAAACGCTTTAATCTTGGTAAATTGAGCGACAAAAAGTCACGTATTATCAAACAGCGCCCTTACCCTAATAACCTCGATGTTGTTGTTGACTACGTATTTGAAAATGCTAACCCAAGCGTGCGCGGCTCAAGTGCAGTAAGTGATCCTCGCAACGTATCCTTAAAGGTACAGCATTCATTCGTAGCACTGCCAAAGAATGATTACCAATCTCGTATTGACGATGCTCGCATTGGTTATTTCACAAATCAGTTTGATCAAATGACCTCCCCAGACTGGGCACCATATAATGATGTGATCAAGCGTTGGGACTTACAAAAGAAAGATCCAAGCGCTGCGTTATCCGAACCTGTAAAACCAATTACTTGGTGGATTGAAAACACCACCCCAATTGAGTGGCGCGACACCATTGCAAAAGCAACCCTGGCATGGAATAGCTCATTTGAAAAGGCTGGTTTTAAAAATGCTATAGAAGTAAAAATCCAGCCGGATGATGCAAAGTGGGACGCAGGCGACATCAACTACAACGTGCTACGTTGGACTTCATCACCAAAGCCACCATTTGGCGGCTACGGTCCAGCCCTAGCAAACCCATTAACCGGTGAAATTTTAGGCTCAGACATCATGCTTGAGTTTGTATTTATGAAAAATCGCTGGATTTACGATACGCTATTTACACAAGGCACTATGAGCCACAGCAATGGTGCTGCTAATACCGGTGAACTAAACTGCTCGCTAGGACATGAAATACAACAAAATATGATGCTAGCAAACAGCCTTTCAACCGGTGCAAGCATTGAAGACAAAGAAATTTTACGTCAAGGTTTAACCCAACTAGTGCTACATGAAGTTGGCCACACACTAGGTTTAAACCACAATATGAAATCATCCATTTTGTGGAATGAAAAAGACGTTCACGACAAAAATAAAACACAAGGGATCGTAACAGGTTCAGTGATGGATTATGCCCCTGCTAATATTTCTCCTATTGGTATGGCTCAGGGTGATATTTTCCAAACCAAGCCTGGTCCTTATGATGATTGGGCAATTGAGTTTGGTTACAGCCAAGCATTAGCGGATGAAGCAGCTGAACAGCAACGCCTTGAAAAGATTTTAGCCCGTTCAATCGAACACAAACTTGCGTTTGGTAACGATGCCGATGATATGCGCGCACCCGGTAGACATATTGATCCTCGCGTGATGATTGGCGATATGTCATCAAACCCAGCAGCGTATGGTGCTGATCGCATGGCGCTAATCAACAAACTGTTTACTGAGCTCAAAGATAAAGCGCGTGTTGCTGGTGAGTCACACCAACAATTACTGATCTCAGCAAACAGCTTATTTGGTCAATATCGCACCCAAGCGAATATAATTTCTCGCCAAATTGGCGGAGTCTACGTAGAGCGCGCTGTTGTGGGTGGTAATGATGCTGTTGCACCATTTACCCCTGTGCCACTAGAGCGCCAACAACAAGCCATGCAAATTTTAGCGAAAAATGTATTTGCCCCAGATGTACTTACCAGCATGCAGCCTCTATATAACTACATGCAACAACAACGTCGCGGCTTTAATCATTACGGCAAAAATGAAGATCCAAAACCACATAAAATGATTTTGGGGATGCAAAAATCAGTATTAGCCCAATTACTTCACCCCGCTGTTATGCAACGCATCTCAGACACGGCACTATACGGTAATGAATATAGCTTAAGTCAGTTTATGAACGATTTAACGGCGAGTATTTTTATTGACAGTAAAGCAGCTAATTCAATCAGTCATAACTTGCAAATTGAATATGTCAATCAGCTAATTGCTATCGCGGGACTAGGTAAACCAAGCAAGCACGATAACTTAGCAAAAACTGCAGCGCTTTATCAATTAACTCAAATTGCAGACAGCAGCACGCCATGGGGTGCAGATACAGCGACAAAAGCACATAAAAAGTATATCGATCGCCTAATCAATAAAGCGCTCGAAGCATAACTAACCACGCAATAATAAGGCCGCACCTTCAAGTGTGGCCTTTTTTATTTTTAAAACCGAACACCTGCGTGTTCGATATCGAACAGCTATCACTTTATAATCACCATATAAAAATTTAACCAACTGAAAATAAACAGTATTTATTTCTGGCATCAAACTTTCATTAACTACACTATCAACCACGTAGATTTGTAGATTATGAATATTAATATTGAGAAAACCACAAAACTAAACAAAGTTAAAATAGCCCTCATTGTTGCCGCACTCATACTGCTTGCAAGCATCAGCTATTTTGCTGTGCAACCTGCTGTGCCGCAGCTAAATGCGAGTACGCTCAATGTGGTGACCGTCCAACAAGGTGATATTGATATTATGACGCCGGTGTATGGTCAATATGCATCACGCTATGAGCGCCTAATTAGTGCCCCTGCAGTTGGTCAAGTTAGTGAAATTTATCTACGTGCTGGCGCAGATGTTGAAGCTGACACTGTGATTGCCAAACTCACCAACCCAGATCTAGAACAGCAATTTTTTGAAGCTCAAGCCAAGCTAGAACGTATGCACTCTGAATTTGCTGCATTTAAATTTCAAAAACAAAATGAGCAACTGACCTTTCAAGCTGAGCTTGCTGATATTGATAGCCAAATACAAAGCGCTAAATTAGATGTTGATGTCAATCAGCGCTTATCAGAGCAAGGTATCGCCGCCAAAATTGATTTAGAACGAGCTACGTTGAAATACCAACAACTTAAAAAGCGTCTTGAGTTTGCAATCTACCGTTTTGAAAAACAAAAAGAAATGCACAAGTTAGAACTGCAGCAGCAACAAATTTTATTAACACAGCAACAAAAACAAGTAGATTTAGTCAGTAATAAAGTGACGGCATTAACAATCATCGCAGGGATTGCAGGTACATTACAGCGCTTAGATATTGAACTTGGTCAGCGAGTAAGCCAAGGACAAGCTATGGCGCGAGTGGGCTCAAAAAGCCAACTAATGGCTAAATTAAATATTCCGCAACGCATTGCTGAGCGCATAACACTTGGTGCTCGAGTCGAACTAAAACATCCATCAGGCATGTTAAAAGGCACAGTTAAGCAACTAACATCCGTAGTCGAAAACGGCTTTATTATTGCCGAAGTACACCTGAGTGAACCATTACCGACCAACCTGCGCCCTGCGCAGCCTGTCAATGCTTTAGTATTTGTTGAGCGTAAAGAAAATGCCCTCTATGTGAGCCAGCAACCAGGATTAAAACCTCTCGGTGCGCAACTGCTCTATAAACACTCAGCGAATCAAGCGCAATTACAGCAACAAGAGATCACCTTTGGCGAGCTAACGGGCAAAGATTTACTCATCACAGCTGGTGCAAACGCTGGTGAAAAAATTATCACAAATGATTTAAGCCAATGGCATACTTACAGCCACTTGGCGCTAGATACTGCAAAACTTTAAGGAAAAACACCATGACAGCACTCGTTACCATTAACAACATCAATAAAGTGTATAGCAAAGGCCAAGTTAAAACTCATGCGCTACAGGATGTTTCTTTAACAATAAACAAAGGCGAGTTTATCGCTATATCTGGCTCATCTGGCTGCGGAAAATCAACCTTACTGAGTATTTTAGGATTGCTGGATACGCCAACCGATGGCGACTATCAACTGGCGAATATTGACACTCACAGCCTCAATGTTGATCAACGCTCTAGTGTTAGGAATAAGCATATTGGCTATGTATTTCAGTCGTTTAACTTGATTGATAGCCTAACCGTATTTGAAAACGTGGCTTTGCCGCTGGAGCACCGAGGTACGCCAAGTAAAGATATTAAGGCCGCCGTAGAGCAACAACTAGCGGCAGTTAACATGAGCGCCCGTTTACATCATAAACCAAGCCAACTCTCTGGCGGACAGCAACAGCGCGTTGCGATTGCTCGCGCGCTAGTTGGCAACCCCGACTTACTACTTGTGGATGAACCAACTGGTAATCTAGATAGCCAAAATGGCGATGCTGTAATGCGACTCTTGCTAGAGCTAAACAAACAAGGTGCCACTGTCGTCATGGTGACCCATGACGAACGGTATAGCCAAATGGCACAGCGTCAAATTCGCTTATTTGACGGCAAAGTACTTGTTGAACATAAGGAAGCGGTAGCATGAGTTTTTACCTTCGCGCTCTGCGCCATGGCGTTTTGAGGCTATTTACTTTGCCGCGCCTATCTTTGCCCATTTTAATTACACTCAGCTTTACGCTGGCAGCCGTGTTGGTTGTGGTCGCAATGAGTAGCAACCTAATTTTTAAACCGCTACCCGATATTAAAGACGAACAAAGTCTCTATACAATTAACCGGACTATGGCTGTCTCAGACGATATGCGAGTATCAATATTTACCACTAAACGCCTTGCACTGTTAGCTGAACAATATAAACAGTATGGCAAATTTGCAGGCTTTCAAGCAGATGAAAGTGCTATAAAAGTGGATGAGGTTGCTTATCCTGTATCGCGCTTTGATGCCAGTGATAACTTTATGACGGTAGTCGGCGGCGAGTTATTAGTTGGCGAACGACCAAGTCAAGAAAATAGCCAAAATGCAGTGTGGATTTCTCAAAGTTTATGGCGCAGTGCATTTCAAAATAATGCTAATGTAATCGGTCAAACCTTACAACTTGAAGGCCAATCACTGCAAGTTCGTGGCGTTGTTACTGATTTTTCATCTTTTTTATCGGAAACTGACGAAAAGTACGCCCAGCAAATATGGCTTTACTACAATTTAGCAGAGCAAGTTTCAAAGCCAACACAAATGACGATTGATGGCAGCCTGCAACCTCTGTTTAGAAAAACTCAGCAAGCAATTACAACAAGCGACATCGAAGATTTCTGGCTGCAATATTACCAACAAGAAAGTGAACAACTTGGCCCGATGAAGCAAATGTTTGAAAGCATGAATCCAGAAAGTACTGCGGTTCTCTATCGAGATAGTTTAATGGCTGAGCAACAAACTATGATCTGGTTTTTACTCGCCGCTGTCACCATTCTACTCATAATGGCAAGCCTAAACCTACTCAATTTATTTATTGCTCACTATCAGCAGCGTGAACAAGAATTTGCAACTCATCTATGCATGGGTGCCACCCGCAACAAGCTACTGGTGATGAGTTTCTTAGAAAATCTCAGCACCTTTTTACTTGCCGCAGTGTTAGGTTTATTAGGTGCTGCGTGGTTGATCCGCATATTACCCATAATCAGTGGCGGTAATATAGAGATGCTCGAACTGGTAAAAATTGACGCCGTAACTATATTGGTTGCACTAGTGGCCGTTTTAACTATCAACTTGTTTTTTGCGTTTCTATCAACCCAGCAATTTGATCAAACGCAGCTGATAAGCAATTTAAATAACGGCAATAAAGGCGTTAATGCAGGGAAAATAACCATGCTTAGTCGTATACTGTTTATTGCACAATTAAGCTCTGCCGCCGTGATATTAACAGGTACCGCGATGCTAGCAAATGCGGCTTATAACAGCTTAAATGTCGATTTAGGTTTCACCCCTGGTAATACACTTGTTGCTCAGGTAAACCTACACAATAACGAAAAAGCTCTTTTAACAAATGCCGAGTTGGAAGCACAAAAAGTAGCGCTAGATAATGACCAAGATAGCGAGCAAAAAGCGAAGCAACGCTTTTTGGGCACCCTCGATATAAAGCGCCAATTAAGTCAGGCTGTTCAAAAGATACAACCAAATATAACCATATTACAAAGCCAAGGTGAACCGTTTAATTTTAATACCACAATTAGCATGAATCAGGATGATGAAACCCAAAAAAGATTCACCTTTATGAATATAAACATAGCGGCTGATTATGTGGATAGCTTTGGTTTAACATTACTAGCTGGGCAAAATATTAGCCAAGCACAATACCAAGATTTAGATGATGTAGCACTTATTAACGAGACCTTTGCCAAACAAATCTCGACTGACGGTACGCTTGAATCTGTGGTAGGAAAAAATATTGCTAGCCGACGTATCATTGGAGTGGTTGCCGATACCTATACTATCATGGCTAAAAACCAAGGCTACCCAGCTATGCTTTATACTGACAAGAGCAACACCTCAACAATAAACTTGGTGATGCAACTGCCAGAAGGGCAAGAGTTTGATAAGAACGCCATTATTCAAGCAATTAAAAGTGCTCATCCACAAGTCAGCGAAGTTAAAGCTCGTACACTGACTGAACGCTGGGATGAGCAAACAATGCCAGCTCGCGTACAGTTTTACTTTATCAGTGCATTATCGGTATTAACGCTATTGTTAGCCGCGGTGGGGAGTAATGGTATGGCAATCAGCTTTACAGAACTAAAACGCTTTGAGCTTGCCATCCGTATGGCAACAGGAGCAAGTCGTAGTAATCTGATGAAACGCACCATTAAAAGCTTTAATGGTTTACTGCTGAGCGCACTTGTCATTGCGATTACACTTGCATGTGGTATTTACTTACTATTGCAATTGCAAATACCTTTGTTGCCGGCATTTTCCTGGCAAGCACTTACAATATTTACTAGTTTATTGATTGCTATCGTCTTTATTGCCATTGTTTTGGTAGTATGGCGTATTATAAATGCTGATCCTATGCGTGCGCTTAGAGAGCAATAAATTTAAGGAGTTGGCAGCAAACGCTGCCAATACGACCATTATGAACCAACCCACTATTTTGGTTGTGGATGACGATGACGATATCCGCTTTGCACTCACATTACTGTTAGAGCAAGCCGGTTATCGCGTGGTTGAAGCTGATGGACCGGTGCAATGCATGCAATTGCTTAGCCGATTAACGCCTGCACTGGTGTTATTGGATATGAACTTTACTCGTGATACCACCTCAGGAAAAGAAGGGCTCGCGTTACTTGCACAAATTAACCCATTAAATATTCCCGTCATTTTAATGACCGCTTGGGCTAACATTGAGCTGGCAGTCACTGGTTTACAAAATGGCGCAAAAGATTTTATTGAAAAACCATGGCGTAAAGAAAAATTGCTAAGCCAAATTGCTAATCATATTAAGTCCGTAACGGCAAAGCCTGTAGACACTAGTTGGATTGCTCAATCCAGCGCGATGCAGTCTCTCGAGACACTCATCAAGCAACTGGCGCCGACCGATGCGAATTTATTAATTTTAGGTGAAAACGGTACCGGGAAATCGCAATTAGCAAAGCGAATTCATCTGCTCAGTGGCCGCTGCGAAGCGCCGCTGATAAGTCTCAATATGGGGGCATTAGCAGAGTCGTTATTTGAAAGTGAACTATTCGGTCATCATAAAGGGGCTTTTACCGATGCCAAGCAAGACCGCTTAGGCGCATTTAGCCGTGCTAAAAATGGCACCTTGTTTATGGATGAAATCGGCACTTTACCGTTTCATTTACAGCCTAAATTATTACAGGTTTTAGAAACTGGTGAGTTCACTCCGCTTGGCGCAAACGCCAGCGAAAATATAAACGTGCGACTAATCGCAGCTACCAATCAAGACTTAGCCAGCGCAATTACAAACGGCCAATTTCGCCAAGATTTATATTATCGCTTAAATACCTTTGTCATTCGTCTGCCTGCGCTACGCGAACGTAAAGACGATATCTCTGCGCTGTGCGAACATTTTATCAATCAGTTTGCGGCTAAGTACAACAAGCCCATATTGCCATTATCCGCCAGTGCTCGCGAGTTGCTAAAAAACCACCCTTGGCCTGGCAATATTCGAGAATTAAGTCATGTAATCGAACGTGCGGTGCTGATCTGTAACGGTGAAGCAATTGAAATAAATCATATCATGCTCGACTATCAAACAACACAAAGTCAATCTATCCCTGCGCTGACTTTAGAGGAGCTAGAAAAACAACGCATAGTCGAAGTACTACAACAACATAATCAGCAGATCACAGCGGCAGCTAAAAGCTTAGGTATTTCTCGTAATGCGCTTTATCGGCGTATGGAAAAATATCAATTAGAGGGTTTGGATGAATCATTTTAAAATGAGCCATAAAGCCAAGATGATTGCCATTTTAAGCGCCATATTTGCCGCAATTCTTATTCCTACTGCTGCTTTAGTGTACCAACTAAGCCAAGACACTCTACTCACCGTCACTTTAGGGGTTTGCTTAAGTTATGCATTGATTGTTTGCGCCTATCGGTTATTCCATAGTCATTTTTCACCCGTGGCACAATTACAAGCTTATATTGATGCAAAACAGCAAGGGCAAAGTAACCTTAGCTTAGGCTACAGTGATCCAAGCTCCCCATGGGCAATACTCGGCGCACAAATAGAAACATTATTTACAACACAACAACCGCAGTCTGAGCACTTAATTGATGGGTTATTTCAGCATTGGCCACACCCTATTGCAGTATTTAACGAGCAAAGCCAACTGATATTTTTTAACCACCCAATGTATGCTCAGCTGAAAACGCCATTACTACGAGGAATGACTTTTACAGAATGTGGTTTTAGCCTTGATAATAACCAATGCAGCCATGCAAAATTAAACCAGGATTGGCAAATACAACGCATTGCCCTGAGCGATGCTAAACAAACACTTATTACCGCCAGCTATATAGGCCATCAGTTACAAGATGCAAAGCGCCAATCACAAGCTGATCTAATTCGTATTTTATCGCATGAATTAAACAACTCACTGACGCCCATGGCCTCAATGACAGATACACTAATGGCGGCAGATGAATTAGACGAAATACAAACGAGACAAGTGTTAACACGGATTAAATCGCGCAGTGAGTCACTGCTGCTTTTTATTAAAGCCTATGCAGAGTTAAGTCGTTTACCGAGCGCAAAACCGCAAACCTTTGATTTAAAAGCGCTCGCAATACTCAACGCAAAAGAACAAAGCGTTCAACTTAACTTCGCAGGTTCCCCATCCTTTTTTGCCGATAAACTACTGATAGAACAATTATTAATTAATGTATTTAAAAACAGCTATGAAGCCTGCGCAGAGCAAGCTTGCATAACATTGCGCTGTTTTGCACAAAGCGACATGCAAATATTACAGCTGACTGATAACGGTCCTGGTTTTGCCAATATTGATAATGCCCTGCAACCTTTATACACCACCAAAAAACAAGGCAACGGCTTAGGCCTTGCCTTGTGTAATGATATTGTGCAAAAGCACAACGGCCAATTGCAGTTAGCTAACACAGCAGATGGCGCGCAAATCACCATTAAACTACCGCAAAATAGCTGTTAAAAACTTACAAATAAATTGTGCCTTGCATATACCGCACTGCGTATCCTGTGAGAGTAACACTATGTTCACTGACTTCGCATTGCATATGGCCGCCACGACTAGAGGCTTGATAAGCACTTAAGGTTTTTTTAACTAATTGCTGCGCCCAATAAGGCGCGAGACCGGTATGAATTGAGCCGGTAACGTAATCTTCATCACCGCCATTAGCAGGCCAAAAATAACGTGAAATAAAGTCGTATTTTGCGCTTGGTGCGGTTGCAACTACATCAAGTGGAGCTAGTGTTTTTAGCAAGTTTGAATCTGTTTTAAGGTTTAATATATCCTGCTCACTTTCATAAATCGCAAAGTAAGCTTGTTTGTTTTTCAACACCTTAACTGGTTGTATAGACAAGCCAGAAAATAGCTCAGAGGGTATTTCTGTTGTAACAAAAGGAGCTTGTTTTGGAAAAGTCATGGCAAAGCTGCCATCGCTATTTTTATTAATAACTAACTCACCGACTGCAGCAGCTTGAAAACGAACTTGCGATAAATTGTGCTGTTCGCACAACACAAATGCCGCAGCGAGTGTAGCATGCCCGCAAAAATCGATTTCCATTAACGGCGAAAACCAACGGATAGCAAAACTACCGTCAGTTTGACGACAAGTAAACGCGGTTTCGGAGACGTTATTTTCTGCGCCAATTTTTAGCATTAGCTCATTATCAAGCCAATTATCTAAATCAATAACTGCGGCATAGTTACCTTTAAACAGCTCGTTAGTGAAAGCGTCTATTTGATGGATTGTGAGTTGCATTTTTGCTCAATTTATCAGGCTAAGTTTCTAATAACTTGCCACAAATTGAGCTAAAAGAGTATTAAATTTATCTAGCTAATCTCAAGCTGCGACAGGGCGCATTTTATAATATTGAATACAACCAAGTTGCGCGGCATTAGTCAGTAAGATCATCACAAACGTTAAAACATGCGAAGTACTTGGTGCTGCCATCGCTAATTCTGCAAATAAACCACATACACCCGCTATAAACTGTAAACTAAAATAACGAGCACTTAAGTTGCTTATATCACCACTGCGCAGCGTTTTATAGGTTTGCGGCATCACTCGTACAGAGCTCATGATCAAACCCACAAAAGTAAGCCATGTGAGTACCTGTGCAGTTTCTAACTGAGGATTAAGCAACAATAAAAATGGTAAGAACGAAAAGCCTAGCATGGCAGTTAATTGAATTCGCTCTCTTGTCTTTGCATTATAACGGGCAAAATAATACAAAATTAAGCCACTTAAGCATCCAGTCACCACAAAAGGCAGCACCATATAAAAGCGCTCAAAGTACAAGTTATATGTAATAAAGTAGACACTTTGGGCAACACCAAAGGCCATCATTAGTAATGATAAACCCGATACACTGCGATTTTTACGAATTTTATTGAGTAACGGTAAAAAGCTAAACACTAAAATAAATGATGATAAAATAGGCAGGTAATGCGCCAAAGTAGACCTCGCTCGTTAGTAGTTGATTAATAAGTTAGCAACTTATAAACAAAACAATAAATCAGTGTAAATTACTGTTTTTATATGCTTTATGTAAGGCGCGGCATTGTAAAGGTCCTATAAAAACAAGCAACCATTTGTACAAAATAAACTCATTGCTAATGCGGCAAGTTAACCTTACAGTTTCCGTTTTTCGACTGACACTTTGCAGTTAGCAAGTAAACATCTCATCGCATAGAATTGAAATAACATTGATAATTGTTATCATGCAACAAATTAATTTTGATAGCTCTTTGCCTTATGAGAAAAACACTTTTTAAAATACACAGTTGGATTGCGCTTTGTGCTTTAGTTCCACTTATTGTGATCAGTATTACTGGCAGCGTATTAGTGTTTAAAAGTGAAATTGATGGCTTACTCATGCCAGATAGTCACTTTGTCGTTGATAGTCACGCAGAACGCAAACCCATTGATAAATTAATAGCGGTTGCTGAGCATGAATTTCCTAGCTATATAGTAGGTAGTTGGGAAATATTTAATGATGATACTGCTGATCGGGTTTATTTAATCGAACGCGGTACCGACACTTGGTATAAATTTCATATCAATCAATATTCTGGCGAAATACTCTCGCAGCCAGTTAGCACCAGTCACTACTTCACAGATTGGTTTTTAGAACTGCATTACACATTTTTGCTAAACGATTTAAAAACTCTACCAGGTCAAACAGGCACCGTCCTTGGGTTCTTTTTTGCAATCTTTCTATTTATCCTCGGCGTTACAGGCTTAATAATTTATCGTAAATTTTGGCAACGTTTATTTTCAGTACGCTTCAAGGCGACGCTGCAAATTGTACTAAGCGATATTCATAAAATGACAGGGGTACTTGGCTCACCCATTATTTTAATTTTGGCGATCACTGGCGGCTACTTTAATTGGGCTGTGTGGTATCACGAAGTAGTCGAACACGCAGAAGAACAGCATTTTATACTCACTAAAAACTTACATAGCGATACCATTAACTTTCAAGCCATTCTAGATGACAGCAAAAAACAAATCCCGACATTTAATGGTACTTTTTTAGTTATGCCACTGGAGCCTGACGAAAACATTACGCTATTTGGTGAAGTTGATAGCAACAATCCACTGGCAAGCGAATACGCTAACACCGTTACTTATGATAAACAAACCGGTGAACATATAGCTAACTGGGATATTCGCGAAGTCGGCATTGGTTGGCAAGTAATTGATAGCTTTAGAAAATTACACTTTGGTTATTTTGCCGGTTTACTCAGTAAAATCTTATGGTGCGTGATTGGCCTAAGCCCAGTATGGCTTGCAGGCACTGGTTTTTACTTGTGGCTTAGCCGCCGTAATCGTAAAAAACAATCACAAAGAAATCGCGAGCAAAGGCGAACAGCGACAGCATTTAATACTTGATTAAATTTTTACCTCAGCGTACCTTTATCTAAACGCTGAGGTGACTATGAAACTTTACTTTTCTTTATTATTAATATGTTTATTAACAGCTTGTAAAAGCACAGAACAGCAGAGTACGGTTGCGCCAACACTAACTAGTTTACTAAATCACACTCTCTTTGAGTTACAGCAAGTCCCTTCAGAACAAGTTATTTTTCAACTGCCCAACGATGAAGCTAAGATCTTTCTATCTTATGTCGAGAATCAACGCCAAGACGGTTTAACTGACGATATTATTCTTTATAACTACATTGAACGCAGCTTTAGTAATTTTAGCTATCATGGCGATACCCTCACAGCAGAGCAAACCCTCGAGTTATCTCATGGTAACTGTATAAGTCTGGCAATATTAACCCAAGCCTATGCAAACTTAATTGATCTGGAAACTGGTTTTCAAGAAATGACAAGCCAGCCTGTTTATGCCAAAGAAGGCAATCTGGTATTTATTGCTAACCATTTTCGTACTAAGTTATATAGCCCTTTCACTGAAGATGACGATCAAATTACTTTTATTCGACCAGGAGTACTTATTGACTATTTTCCTTCGCGAGGAAGTTTTTATGTTGGCAGTGCTAGTTATGAGGATCTCATTGCCAAATATTATAGTAATTTAGCGGCTGATGCTTTACTAGAAAGTGATTATAATCAAGTGTATAGCTTGTTAATTAAGGCTAATCAGTACGCCCCAAATGATGCTGAGTTATTCAATCTTGCGGCTATATTACATCGTCGAATTAACGATAAAACAACCAGTCAATTAATTTACCAAACAGCGCTTGATCAGCAATTACAAAGTTTAAACTTACTAAGCAATTACAAAGTACTCGCAGAAGATATTGGCAATGAAATGTTAGTTGAACAAATTAATTCATTGTTAGGTGCTCAAGAAAAAGATCCTTATGAATTAATTGCTCTTGGTGAAACAGAAGCATTGAGTGGGCGCTTAATGAGCGCTAAAAAACACATAGATGAAGCAATAAACAAGGCACCTTATTTGGCTGATCCCTATGTAGCTCTTGCAAAAATCCGTTATCAGCAAGGTAATTTAAATGACGCTCATAAATTACTCAAACAAGCTATGGATCTCGAAAGAGATCATCAACAACGTAGTATTTATGCGGCAAAGCTTGCCGCTATAAGAAGTCACCAATAACCGCCTTGAGTGAAAAGACTCAAGGCGTAAGCGTTTACAACGAATAATAAAACCCGAGCCAGCCTCTAAGCTCATCATCAAAGCTGTCGCCTTCTACTCTGACTAGGCCAAAATCAAGCTTCACATCATTGAGGCCTGCAGGGCCTAAGCCAAAACTAAAGGGGCCTTGCCATTTCACACCATAGCTTTGCCCGTATACCTGTTGGTCAATCTGATGCTGTTGATAGTACAACCATGGCATGCCTTCTGCCCAACTAATACCTCCACCATAACCTTGATAGCGTTTGCCAATAGCGCTGTAAAAGGGCAGTTCAGGTGCAAAAACAAAGTCACTGCGAATATTTTTTGATAACAACGAAGAGCTAAAACCACCTAATCGCAACTCACTATCATCTCTATATTGCTGGCTATAATTAGCATACATAGGGATTGCCAGCGCTTTACCAAATAGCTGCGCAGCAACATCATAGCCCTGCCAATTCTGCGTGTCGCTATCGCCACTATACCAACGCGCATCAATCGCTTGGCCAATGGCATAATCTTGTCTGTCATAGCTCCAAGATTGCTTCAAGCCGACTCTAAGCCACTGTGAACTCTGCTCTTGCTTGATATTTGCATCATCTATCTCTGAGTAGTTATAAGCCAGTTCTGGCTGTACTTTAAACTCTCCAAAGCTCAGTGGCAGGCTGGCAGCAATATAGCCGCCTTGCACTGACTGATCAGCCAACAGGCCATGCTGATATTGCTTGCTAGCATTCAAATCATAAGAAAATAACTGGCTGTCAAACTTGATTGCAAGCGCACTGTAACGTGCTTGGGCATAAATGCCTTGCAGTGCAGTGTCATGTAAATCAATACTGTAGCCCAGCTGCCAATCTAATTGCTTGAGTAAATCGCTGCCTTTAATACTCGCTGAAAATAATGCCGCAGAGGCTGAATGATATTGTTCACCTAACGCAAAAGTGGCTTTTTGCTGCCAAATATCGTAGTGCGTTTGCTCACCAATGGGTTGTTGATATACTTGAGCTTTTGGCAAGGTGTGCTCATTCACAAGCAACAAAGGCGCAATACTGTTAGTTGCAAAATCGGTGATTTCTTCTTCGTTATTATTTACCTGTAGCTGCATAATGTCAGGGCCATCACTACTGATTGAAAAATACAGTAAATCCCCGTCAGATAATGCGAGTGGATTAGCAACCGCTTGTTGACCTTGAGTCAGCTTGAACAAACGTTGTGTAGTTAAATCATAACGATAGATATCCGTTGCCTGAGCTAATCCTGCAACAAAATAAAGCTGCTTGCCATCCGCACTCCAACTTGGTTGTGATAAGTATTGATATCCCTTAGGCATTGGTACAGCAATTGATTTTTGTCCATCAATATCTTGTATATACAATTGCCAATTATGATTAAACTCAGTTTTAAGAAAGGCGAGTTGCTGTTGATCGGGGCTAACTACAGGATAATCGTAAACCGTTGCTAGACTTTTTTCGAATAATGGTTGAGCTTGACCGGTTTGTAAATCAACTCGCACTAACTCTGAGTAACCTCCTTTAACCTGTTCTCCATAAAGTGTTTGCCCATTATCTGCAATACTAAAGCGCCGCAGGCCAGCTAAATCAGTTAGTTTGGTAACTTCACCGGTTTGCGTATCCCAGCTAAATATATCTGATATACGCTGATTATCAATATTATCTACGTTGCTGTAGGCTGAAAAATACAACACGTCGTCATTTAGCCATTGTGGGTTTTGAATACCCGCACGGTTGATTTGATTCAAGACTTGCTTTTGCTTACGTTGAAACACCTTGGGTGGTTTATCAGCAACATCTTTAGGATCATCAGCGAGTAGCTCTTGTTGCTCTTGGTTAAACTCTTCTGCAGCTTTGAGGTTATCCTCAGTACTGTAGAGTTTTAACTGAGTCTTGCCGTCTTGATCACGCTCCACCACTGCAAGTTGCTCGCTATTTGGTGATAAAGCAGGACCACTAGCATAGTGATCTAACGCCAACCAAAGCTCACTAGTAAGTGACTGTTCACTTCTTTCTTTACTCATTGCTTGATAGGTATACTCAGCAATAAAACGTCGATACAACTTACTCGCAGAGTCACCAAAGACCCCTTCGAATGCGTCATCAAATTCGCGTTGCTTAACCCCTTGCATACGCGTCCAAACAGCATCAAGGGTTTGCTCTGAATAGTTTTTCTCTAGCCAAGCTAAAAATCGGGCGCCCATTAAATACGCCATAGAGCCAGCCATAAAGCCACCATCTGTACTATTCAACTGATCATAGCGGGGCAATGCACCTTGCTGAGCAAATTCGATTAAAATCGCCTCGCTGTAGTTATCAAATAACCGACCACGCCCCGTCATTTTCGATTCAAGTAATGTTGCGTAACCCTCTGCCACCCAGCGAGGCATCTCGCTGTGTGTTATATCGTATAAATCCCAAATATTCCTGAGCTCTTGACGCCATTTACTGCGGGTAGGTTGTGCTAAATGCACTAGATGAATATATTCGTGCAGTACCAGTAATTGCTGCCAACCACTATTATTTGAGATCACTGTATCTGACTGCGGTGGTGTAGTAAAAAGCGCCATCAATGGCTTATTTGAAACCGGTAATGCAAAACCATTAGCGGCATTGAGTGGATCAAACACCACCACATCAACCGCTTCATCTAAAGCACGGTTTTGTTGCTCAAGCACTTTGCTGCGGACGATTTCTAATTCATTGGCCGCAGAGCGTGCCCAATCTGCATTTTCTTGACTGTAATGAACATTAAAGTGTTCGGTATGAATAGTTTGCCATTGCACGGCGGCCTGTGTATGTGTGGCTAATAATAACGAAGTAGCGAGTAAGGTTTTTTTCATCATGTTCCCTGATCTCTTATTTTAAACCCATTATTGTCATAACTTAGTCTAAAAAGAGAGCATAAAAATGTAAGAAAACGTGAGTTACCGCTATTACGCTTTATAGCCTAATAAAATACCATCCTAAGAACTTGAAAGCGGTGAATTACATCCAACTTCGTTGATCCGATTCGGCTTGGCAAAGAATAAAGTCGATAATTTTATCGGCTTGCTCTGCTTTGATATAAGGCATAGTCGCTGTGCCCGCAGCGAGTTGTATAGACAAGCTCTTCAAACCACTTTTTCGCATAAAATAAGTGCTTACTGCGCGCGTGCTTTGCGCTTTATATAGTTCAAACACTCGATAATGCACACTTATCATGCCACTGCGAAACACTGCGTAATATCGCCCTTGATATTGATAAAAATAATAACCGTATCGTCGATATGATAAGTACACCAAGGAACTTAGTAATACAGCACAAAGCAGGCCATATACCGGGCTGTAACCTTGTCCTGCATAGCCCATAAATGCAATTAAAGCGCTCGGTAACAAAGCATAAAAGCATAGATTTTTGATCAGTAACGCTTTTTCGACACCTTTAAAGTTGAGTGCTTTAAAATCATCACTGGTTAAATTAAGCCAAGGATGTACCCACTGACAAACTTGTTTTACTTGCTCAAGTGAAAGCACTGGCATCACTAAGCTTTGTTTGCTCTTTGCGCCCGCGCTAAAGCCGCCGCTGGTTGCTTGCAAGCACTGCACGGTATAACGTTTAAGTAGTCGTGCAATTAGGTTTTGCTTAATCAGCAGCGATTGTACTTTATCAAGACTCACCGACAACTGATGACGCTCTAATAATCCAGCAATGCGTTTAAATTTTCCGGCCTGAAAGTAAAGCTGAAAATTATAAAAGCGGATTAATGACATTAATACCGATAATAAAACGGCAACCAACACAACAAGCACAAGTATTGAAAACACAGCGAGTGCTGCAGCATCAACCAACACGCCCACTTCTTGCTGATAGAATGATTCTAGGCGATTGATCACCGCTTTTTCTAAAAACTCCAGCACAACATTCATAAAAGGTGCAAGCGCTGCTAATGCCAAAATAGCCATATTCGACATCAAGCCAAATTTTGCAACTTCTTTATTGCTCAGCACCAAACATTGTTGTGGTTCGTTGGTATGTGTATCTTCAGGTTGCTGCTTAGCTGCAGTTTGTTGTTGGGTTTCTTTATAAGCCAATACTCGCTCGCGCATTTGCTCAGCATATAGCGATGTAACCCCGGGTAATACAGCCTCTTGGCTAGTGCTGCCAGCGGCATCAAAAATACAGTTAACCAAACCCAGAGGCTTAAAATAAAACGGTTCGGCAATATTAACATTCTGCACTCGCAAAAAGTTCAAGGTTAAACGCTCTTTTTTAAACACCCCTTTATTAAGTAATATTTCATGCTCATCAGTAATGCAAAAGCGAAAATTAATATAGTAAAAAAATGAATAAATTAACAAGCTAATAATCGCTACCGCTAATGCAACTTGCCCCCAAAACCACTTATTTTCAACCTGCGTAACAAACACAACCATAATAGGTAGTAAGTTAAATACACCGTCTTTGACAAATCGGAAAGCAAAATGCACGATAAAATAAACCAGTGACCAAGACGAAACACGCTGCCATTTCAAATTATCCATTTAATGACTCATCAGTAGCTAATACACTATCACCGGCTTGATTGCTGGTATTGTTAGATACTTGTCTTGCTTCAGTGTACTTTTGAATATACTGACGGATATTTTTACAATCATCATGACTTAAGCCACTAATGTTGAGATCGGCGCTCATTCCGCCAGCACTGTACAAACGCAAGCTAGCCAAGCCCAGTTTTCGCTCCAAAGGGCCACGATGTATTTCTGTGTGCTGCACTCGTGAGAAAGGTAAAATCGTCACCTGCTGCCAAATAACGCCTTTGCGATAAGCTATATCATGCTCACGCATAGCAATTCCTTTAAGTCGCATACTGACAACGTTATAAGCTAGCGATAAAGCTAAAATAATTGGTAAACCAATCAGTAAGCTCGTTTGTGCCAGTGCTGCAAACTCCTGATTAAAAAAGCAAACAGCGCCTAATATTGCAGTTAATGGTAGATAAAACAGCAGCCAGTTAAGCTGAGCGTGCAGCAACGCTTTATCTGCCAGTGGCTTATATACTATTTGTTGATGTTGGGGTAAGACGTCCAGTTGGTGGTTTTCGAACACTTTTTTTCCTTAACAAGCCAACGATTTGATACGTTGGCTTTGATTTATAGCAAAGTTGCGGCCCTATATTACACCCAGCGAATGGTCGTCGCTAAGGTATGACTTTCGCCTGGCGCTACAATCGCACTATCATCCATTACATTTGCCGCTTCAAGGCACAACATTGTATGGTATTCATCATCAGCAAAATTAGATAAACGCTTAGACTTATCAATCCACGGGTTCCACAGCACACAAGAGCTGGAGTTTTCACGGCCGACTTCAATAATTCCATCCGGAGTAATAATACGCTGGATAGTTGCGGCTTGGGTATAAACCATATCTGTTTCACGAGCAAAACCAACCAGTCCATCTTGATCAAACGGGCCTTCGCTAAACTCAATATATTTGGAACCTTGCAGCCCATCCACTTGAGTTTCTTCAATAGCAGGGGTTGGAAAATAAGTGTGCAGCGCTTGCGTGAAAGTAATAGTTTGGTTACTTAAATTAGTGGTTGTTAAACGCACTTCAAGCTGATTAGTTAGTATAAATTCAACCTTTAGCTTTGATTTGTGTGGCCAGTAGGTTTCATCAACTTGTGCCATTGGCAAGGTTAAGCTAACTCGAATTTCATCGTCTTGCTCTGCAACTTCATCTGCTCGCCATAAGCTCGTACGTGCTACACCGTGAATTGGCCACTCAGGATTTGGATTGACACCAAACCATGGCCAACAAATAGGAATGCCACCACGTATACTTTTACCTTCTTGGTAATCTTCTTCGCTTGATACCCAAATTAATGGCTTTTTGCCACTTGGCGTGAATTCAGTGAGTTGTGCACCTTGTAGAAAAATTTTAGCGCTACAAAGCTCGCTTGCAACATTGATATATTCTAAACCAGTGTCAGTTTGTTCGATGCTTACAGATGGAGATAACTTCATTATACGTCCCATAAAAATGAAAAACCTATCTCACCTTACCCAATCCCCAACCAATTAGTAAATATTATTTAGTGAGTTTTTATGTCAAATTTACAATTTTTCACTCTGTCATGACTTATAGGTAAGCTCAGCACCAAAAACGTTTAATTAAATAATATGTAAATGAACTAAATTTAATTTCAACTCAAAACAAATAAAAAACAGCCACAGCTCTGTGTAAAGCCAATAATACAGTATAAATCGACCTTATCTATTTGAACTCTATTTATTAGATGTGTAATATTTATTGATTGCGCGAGCGCCTTGACCGTAAACCATCTGCGAATGAGATAAAAATGAAAAAATATGACGAATTATTGGTTTCTTTACGTAAAGTGATCCGCGCGATCGACCTCCATTCTAAGCAGTTAAATAAAATCTCCGGCCTTACCGGTCCGCAGCTATTAATTATGACTGAAGTAGCACAAACTGATGGTATTACAGCCAGTCGCATTGCCCAAAATGTAAACCTGAGTCCTGCAACTGTAACTAATATCTTGGATCGCTTAGAAAACCGCGATTTAGTGACGCGTGTTCGCAGCCAATTAGACAAACGTCGAGTGAGTCTTTACCTCACTGCAAATGGTCAAACGATTCTGCAAGCAGCACCACAACCGTTACAAGAACACTTTATTGAAAAGTTCTCAGCCTTAGACGAGTGGGAACAAAGCCAGCTACTATCATCAATGCAGCGTATTGCTACTATGATGGATGCTCAAAGTATAGATGCAGCTCCTTTATTAGAAGTTGGTGTGCTGACCCGCGCCGCTGAAGGCAAACCCACCGAATAAATAATTTATAAAATCATATTAAACAAATGATTACCCTAGAACAAATGGTTAGTTAACTTGGGTTAAAGGTACAATTAGTCTATTCTATACATACCTATATCAAGAATAGCGATTTATCATGCTTAAACTATCAAAGTTAGCTTTCGCGACTATGCTAGGCGCAACAAGCAGCGCCTCATATGCTTCAGACATTGATGCTATGCAAGCTCAACTTTCTCAACTCCAACAACAGATGCAGCAACTGCAACAGCAGCTTGCGGCTGAAAAAGCCAAACAAGCTAAAGTTAATCAACAGCTTGAAGAACAGACGCAGACCATCGCAAAGCAAACTCAAGATAATACCGAAACAGCCCTATCCGGAGTTAAATTTGGTGGTGCAATTCGTACTAACTACAGTCACACCTCATATGATGACGGCAATAAAAACCGTGGTGGCGATTTTGATTTTGATATTTTCCGCTTAAATGTTTCTGGCGATATTGGTGGAGTGCTGATCGGCGGAGAGATCCGCTTTTTTGATTACATGACCGCAATAAAATCAGCATGGGCAGGCTATCAATTTACTGACGACTGGCAAGTGCAAGTAGGTATCACAAAAGTGCCGTTTGGTAATGATCCTTATAACTCCCATAACTATTTCTTTAGTGCCAACTACTACGTCGGTTTAGAAGACGATCATGATTTAGGCGTGATGTTTAAACGTAAAGTAGCTGATAACTGGCAGCTCGATTTAGGTTTTTTCAAAAATGACGAACTCGGTGGTGTCGATGGTTATGTTGAAGATCGCAGCCATCGCTATTCGTACGATATTGTTGGTAGTCGCACCGCCGACGAGGGTATTTATGCCGAACCGAGCAAAGGGCTTGGTGAGTATAATACCTTTGCCGGCCGCTACGCCTATTACTTTGAACACGGCAAAGGCATGACCACAGAAGTCGGAATATCAGGCTTAGCCGGTGGCTTACATGACGGCCAAGACCGCGCAGGAAGTTACAACGCATGGGCACTGCATGTAAACAGCGTTATCAATAATTGGAATATTCAGCTACAGCATGGCGAATATGACTACAATATCGATGACACTAATCGTATCGCGGTTGGCGCATATGGGTTTTATGACTCTATTGCGACCGATGCAACCACCAGTAGCTTTAATGTCGCTTACAGCGTACCGGTTGAATGGGGTCCAGTAAGCAACCTGCAATTTTATAATGATTACAGCGCGATCTATAACAAGTCTGATGACACTGCCGATACTTGGATGAATGTTACCGGGGTATCCGTCGCGGCTGGCGGCTTGTTCACTTACTTTGATTTAGTTCATGCCCGCAATCAAGCATTTGTAGGTGGCTCTGTTGCCGGTGATAGTAATGAAACCGAGCGTCGCTTTAATATTAATATTGGCTATTACTTTTAATCTTTAAAGTCAGCCTGTAATTAGGGGGTTAGTCTTAAGAGGTTACCCCCTCATAAACTCATCCGTCATAACGCTGTAAGCAATGACTGCAAGCAATTACATTCCCATCAGCTCATAATAGGATATAAAAAGAACAGCGGCATCAGGTTGAATCGCAAGCTGAGGCGCTGAACGTGGCAGAGTATAACGTCATCGAGTACAATTAATTGACAATGCTGAGTAAACTAGCAGCATATTGTTTAACGTTGCTTGCCAAGCATTTAGCCGTTTTCAACTTTATCAGGCACAAGTCTATTCATGAATTTAAAAGTAATTTTAGCCACTTATAAAAGTATTGGCTATCAACTATTAGGACTAGCCTTGGTTGGGCTGGGAATTATAGGTATTGTTTTACCTGTGATGCCCACCACTATTTTTTTCATTTTGGCATTAGCGTGCTTTACTCGCTCGTCCCCAAAACTCGCTGCTTGGTTACTCAATCATCCTCGTTATGGCGTAACCTTACGCCATTGGCAAAAGTACAAAGTAGTACCTGTAAAGGCGAAGTGGTTTGCGGGTATTGGTATGTCACTTGGCTTTATTGTATTGCTGCTTTGTGCACCGCCGTGGTGGGTTTTACTGCTGGTAGCCGGCATCGAAATAGCGGTTATGATTTATTTACTCTCTCGCCCTTCAAAATACCTACCAATGTAAATTTCGTAAATAATGTTGTGATAACTAATGCAAATCATTACCATGTAGATAATATTGCTTAACTACTAAATTATTTATGCCGTTAATAAATAAACGAACTTTATATAGTACCAGTCGTGCGTTGCATATTTATCTATCAACAGCACTGCTGTTTTTGCTTATTTTATTTTCTGTCAGTGGGATTGTACTTAATCATGTTGATTGGCTAGAAGGCGATAAAAGTGATGGGCAACTAACCACATCACTCCCAAGTGCATTACTTGAGCAGGGCCAAGAAAACCTAGCAACCTTACCCATTTTATACCCTGAAATAGAAGCTTACTTAGCCAACCAATATGGCTTAACTAAAGTAAAAAGTATCGACTGGGAAAAAGAAGATGCACTCGTGATGCTCGACTACCCACTGCCTGCAGGTTTTGCCTTCGCAGAACTTAATTTCATCAGTGGCGAACTGAATCTCGAATATCAAACTGGCGGCTTTTTAAGCTTAATTGGCGATTTACATAAAGGCCGTCATAGCGGCGAAGCATGGAGCTGGGTGATTGATATATCAGCCATGTTAATGATTTTTTTTGCTATCACCGGGATGATTATTTTATTTCAAAATAGAAAAAAACGCTTAGTAGGAATATGGCTAACAGTGCTTGGGGTCGCAACACCAGCAGTCATTTATTTATGCTGGGTTCCGCAACTAAAAGGAGTGTCTTAATGCTAAAACTTAATACCTTAATAAGCGCTGTTGTTTTATTTACAGCAGCTTTGTTTCAACCTCATGCGAATGCCGCTGAACTTGAAATAGAACTAACCCTACCTGATCTAGACGTACAACCTTACCATCGACCTTATGTCGCGGTTTGGCTAGAAACCCCAGAGCGTAAGCATGTAACCACGGTTGCCTTATGGGTTGAAAAAGCAGAATGGTTTAAAGACTTACGCCAGTGGTGGCGTAAAGCCGGAAAAAGTGACGCTAACTTTGATGGTGTAACAGGTGCAACAAAGCGCCCAGGTACTTACACCATTAACTGGAATGGCACAGATCTAGATGGCAAAGCCGTAGCTGCAGGCAAGTATTTACTTAATTTAGAAGTCGTTCGCGAAGAAGGTGGCCGTGATTACACCCGTGTAGAACTTGATCTAAATAAAGACGGCAAGATCACCATCGATGGCACCAATGAATTTTCACAAAGCTTCGTCACCATTAAAAGTCAGTAAATGTAGCTGCTAAAACAATTTAAATAAGGAAAGACTATGAAAATCAATTTACTTAAAAGCGCATTTATCGGCGCACTTACTTTCACTGCCCTAGCATCTAGCTATGCCAATGCACATGCTCGCTGGTTAGTGCCTTCGCACACATCTCTTTCAGGCGACAAAGCACATTATGTGATGATCGATGCCAGTATTTCGAATGAAATTTTCGCACCAGATAAAGCATATCGTCCAGCACAAAAAGGCGCGGAATATGATGATAATCTGATTATGGCAATCGGCCCTGATGGCAAACCAGTTAGCGATAAAATTCGTGCATATTATCTGCAACGTAAAAATTCAGCGGCGGTAAAACTAGCTGGGGAAGGTACTTATCATATAACGATGAGCCAAGAACCACGACTAATGACTTTTTATAAAGATGCCAAAGGCGAACGTGGCCGTGTATTTGGCCCTAAAGACAGTAAAGATATCCCAGCTGATGCAACCGATATTAAAACCACAAAATCGATTGCAACGGTAGATACATTTGTAAGCCGCAACGGCACCTCAAAACCTGCGCTACTTGGTCAAGGCTTAGAGATCAGCGGCCCGACTCATCCTAATGATTTATTTGTTGGTGAAGAGGCACGTTTTCAGTTATTAAAAGACGGTAAACCTGCTGCCAACATAGAACTTGCCATCTTAAAAGGTGATACACGTTATCGTAACGAACGTGGCGAAGTTAAAGTAACCACAGATAAAAACGGCTTTTTCACTAACACATGGCAACACCCTGGACTATACCTGATTGAAGCAAGTGTGAGCGAAGGTTCAACTGAAAAAGGTATCGATAGCGTACGTTATTCATTATTTACTACATTAGATGTAGCACCTGAATAAAACCCCTCATTAAAAATAAAGGCCAAGTAACTTAGCTTGGCCTACAACTCTAAATAAACACATAAACAACTTAGCGCCAAAATTTTTCTAAAATTTGAATTTAATTCTTTTATTTTCCCTCTTTTGGGTTCATATTATAAACAATTAAATTAACATAACTATAAAATATTTAACGGAAATAAATATTATGAAAAATGGACTTTATACCAACCTAATTCAAACCAGAAATAATCCTCATTTAAATTTAATAGCAAGCACTACAGGCTTAGCTTTACAGTACCACTAAACACAACAAAACCAACAACAAGGAAAGTAATATGAAATGGAGTTTTTTAATCCAGCTAGCTTTGATCCTAACTCTCACAGCCTGTGGCCCAGGAGGTGGTGACTCAGAAAAAAAACCAACCAATAAAGTCACTAACAATAAACCCGTTGCCATGATCAGTGCACCAATCGGTGAAATGCGGGTAAATACCGCGCTAACATTTAGCGGTACAAAAAGTAGCGATCCCGACGGCGATTCATTAGTTTATAAATGGCGCTTAACCACTGCAGACGGACATAATGAGCTCGCTCTTGCTGTTGATAATGAAAGTAAAGTTGAAGTATCACTTGCTGAAGCAAAGAATTATAAACTAATTCTAGTTGTGAGCGATGGCAAACTTTCGAGCGCCCCAGTTGAAAAATTAATTGAAATTAAAGCCGAGCCAACGCAATTAATTGCTCATGCAGGACTTACTCAAACAGTAAAACAAGGTGATGTGGTTGCATTAAATGGTGCGCTAAGTAGCACATCTAACGGTGTAATAAATAAATACTTATGGCAGTTTACGGCAAAGCCTCTTACCAGCAATGCAATCATAGAAAATAATAATAGCGTTACCAGCAAATTCATTGCAGATAAAACAGGAGCTTACGCAATAAAGCTAACCATTACTAATTCACTGGGCGAAACAGCAAGCAACGAGGTAATGATAAAAAGTGAGTCTTTATACGAAAATTCAGCTCCTCAAGCGGTTATTAAAGTACAAAATAAAACCGTCGCTCCTCGCAGCATAGTCACATTAGATGGCAAGCAAAGCAGTGACCCTGATCAAGGTGATACACTAAGTTATCTGTGGACTATTACCGCACAACCTGCCGATAGCAACCCGACACTCACTGATAACTTAAGCAATACCGCAGGCTTCTCTTCTTTAGACCTCGGTGAGTACACGCTCTCACTAACAGTTAAAGATCAATATGGTGAAACTGATACCGCCACAGTTACTTTAACTGTAGAGATAGCAAATCAAGCTCCTATTGCACAACTTGTAGCTGAGAGAAACATTAACTTAGCTGAAACTATTACTCTGCAATGCGAACAATGCAACGATCCTGAAGGGCAACCCTTGAGCTACCTTTGGCAGATAAAAAGCAGACCTGAGAATAGTATAGCGCAGCTAATCCAAGGTACGACAGCAACCCCTTCTATCAGTGCTGATATTGAAGGTGATTATGTGATCACATTAATCGTATCAGACGGACAGCTTAATTCTGAGCAAGCAACAAGCGTTCTTCACGCTCAAGCCAATGCAAAACCAACAGCGATTATTGCTGATGTAGCACCTATTTTAGTCGATGAAGAAATTCAACTTGATGGCTCACAAAGCACAGATCCTGAAGGCAAAGAGCTTACCTACCAGTGGGAAATTTTATCGCCATTAGGACGTGCTACGCTTTCTAACACAGACGTTGCTAAACCTTACTTTAAAGCATCAAGTGCAGGAAGTTTTGTTATTTCGTTACGTACCAATGATGGTAATAAAGACTCCGATACGCAAACAATCACTATCATAGTTAGAGACAATGCAAAGCCAGTCATTATTTCTAAAGGCGAACAATTACGTCAGGCTTTTGTTGGTAATATAGTAACATTTGATGTTAGCCAAAGTTACGACCCTGAAGAGACCAATCTTAATTATACTTGGGGGCTTACCAAGCCTAATGAGTCAAATGCAGCACTGGTAAACATAAAAGATGGCGTCGCTGAATTTACCCCTGATATTATAGGTAGCTATAATGTCACTGTTACTGTTACTGATGCTGAGGGCAATGCAGCTGTAATGGAGTTTGCGATCTCTGCTACCGATTCCGCTTTACTAACAGGCATAGTTAAAGGACAAATTACCAACGTAGCTAAAGTTGGTATCAATAACGCTATACTGATGATAAATGGTAAGCAGCATACTACAAATAGCAGCGGCTTCTTTGAGGCAATAGTTAGTGTTGAACAAGGCTCAACTGTTAGTATTTCTACAGCAGATGAAAGACTGGCAACTAGCGAGTATAGTTCAGCAGCGATAACACAAAATGATTTTATCATTAATATTAATCAAACAAGCCTACCGGTTTTTCAAGATGTAGAAGTCTCTGTATTCGTCTGTCCTGATTTTACTGGACCCGACACCGTAAATCTGCGCTTTAAAATGATCGATACTATTTTAACGTCGAATAGTTTTCAGGCTCAGTATGATGAAACCAAGCTTTTGATATTACAAAAAAGTAATAACACATATCTAGATAGCACACTAAATATTGCACTCCCTGTAACTGCAACATATGAAATAACCGTGGTTGAAGACAATGTGCGCAATACATCTTATTCAAGTACTGCTATTTACTACTCTCAGTCGCCCCCAAACTTAGCGATAATCACCATTTGTAATAATTAGAAAAAACTAAGCCACTTCACGCGTGTTGAAGTGGCTTAGCGTACCTTCCAGATCCAATCTAAAGAATATTAAGAACAACCCTAAATTTGGTATTTTTGACCACTTATTCGCTATACTTATCTGATAATAAAAATAAAAACCAATAAAAACAAATCATTAAATTTTGGCTTTGTTTTTGCTATAAATTAGCAAATCGTAAAATATAATTAACAATGAGAAAATAAATAATGATCAACAAACCTCTTTCTTTGCTAGCCAAAGCCCTTCCTATTGCCACTAGCCTATTGTTTCTCAGTGGCTGTATTGTGCATGTTTCAACCTCGTCAGCCAATATACAACAACAGCAGCAACGCTCAATATCAGCGTCACAATTACAGCAACTAAGTATTAATGCTGAGGCGGGTTCACTTAAAGTGATCGGCTCAACCACAGCAACTAACATCAGCGTAGATGCCACTATTTATACAGCAAAAAGTGATGACCCTTACATACTTACTCTGGAACAAAAAGGCGATAAAGCCGTACTTATAGCAAAAAATTATAGTTCATCAGGAATAGTGGTATATCAAGGTAATTCACCCAGTATTGATTTAGTTATTACTGTGCCAAGCTCATTTAACCTTGAGATTGACGATGACTCTGGCGATATAGATATTGCTGGTGTACTAGGTAATATCATTATAGATGACGACTCAGGGAGCATTCGTATTGATCAAGGTCATCACGTCACAATTGACGATGATTCAGGGGATATCGATCTGCAAAATATTACTGGTAATGTAGAGATCAGTGATGACTCTGGCAGTATTACTGCACGTAACGTTGCTGGCAATATGACTATTGAAGATGATTCGGGTGATATAACCCTTACTAATATCACTGGCAGCGTAGATATTGACGATAACTCTGGCAGCATCAATGCCAAAACTCTAGGCAGTTACATCACCATTGAAGATGAATCGGGTGATATTTATGTTGAACATGTAAATGGCCTAGTCACCATTGAGGATGGCTCAGGCAGTATTCGTGTTAACGACAGTAAAGGTCTCACCATCATTGACGCTGGCTCTGGTGATTTGAGCATCGATAATATCAACGGCCCAGTAAAACTTAACTAACTCTTGATGTAAAACGGCCAAGTAATTGGCCGTTTTTTACTGTCTAATTTTGTGTTTGTCGGTCGTGTGATCACAACAACTGCTATATTTTGCTAATCGCAAATACCCTCAGCGTCTTATCGCAATGCTTGATGAGCGTAAATGTGTCATCGTTAGTTTCCCTACCTGCGGTATTTTGCATTAAAAACATCAACAAGTAATAGTAAGCACTGTTTACTACGCATAAAGCTCCTTTTAGTGCCATACAACACACCATTAAAATTCTTTAAAAAAGAATGTTAACACCTATTTTTACTAATTTTCGTTCTTTTAACCTGAGTATATTATTAATCAAGCATCAATAGTGACACTCGAAATTAAGTGATCATCTATTGTTAGGGCTATAACTTATGTATTCAATTAATCGAATCAACGTGACTCTACTTGGTCACCTTTAAGGAGCAAAACATGGCTAAAATACTCAACCCAACTGAACATGATATTGGTGGCTTAAACGTAAAGCGCGTACTGCCTAATTTTGATAAAAAAATGGTGGGACCATTTATCTTTTTTGATCACATGGGACCAAACGATTTTCCTGTTGGCCAAGGGATCAATGTTCGCCCTCACCCGCACATAGGCTTATCAACACTCACTTATTTATTTCGCGGCAGCATTTTACATCGCGACTCGCTAGGTAATAATTTAGAAATCCACCCAGGCGATGTGAACTGGATGACGGCAGGTAAAGGCATTGTTCACTCAGAACGAGAAAGCTTTGAAGTGCGCGCTAACCCGCATCATATTGACGGCTTACAATGCTGGATTGCGCTACCAGAAAATATGACTGAGATTGAGCCTTCATTCACCCATATAAAAAAACAGCAACTACCACACATAATTCATGAAGGTATCATGATGCGCTTAATTGTTGGTGAAGCTTACGGATTAAGCTCCCCAGTTAAAACCTACTCCCCCATGTTTTATATTGATGTGGTTGGCAGCGCCAATAGTCAAATTAAGTCGCCTAACCCACAGCAAGAAACCGCGTTATATGTTATTTATGGAAGCGTTACCGTGGGTCAACAGGATTATCAAGCGGGTGATTTTATCCTACTTGATAACCTCGATACTGATATTCACTTTGCCAGTGATGCACGCTTTATTTTGCTCGGTGGCGATAAATTTGAAAAAGTCCCATACTTGCATTGGAACTTTGTTGCTTATAGCAAAGAACGCTTAGAGCAGGCAAAACAAGACTGGCAAACTCAACGTTTCCCAAAAATCCCTGGTGACGATAAAGAATTTATTCCGCTATAGTAAACAGTATTTTAAGGCATAATAAGTTAGCCAGTATTAGCAAAGGACAACTATGTTAGAGATCGCATTAATTTATTTAGCCGCAGCCATTGTTGCGGTGCCTATCGCAAAACGCCTTGGGTTAGGCTCCGTACTCGGCTATTTGCTGGCAGGTATTTTAATTGGCCCGTATTTGCTGGGGTTAGTGGGCGATCAAACGTCTGTTATGCACTTTGCTGAATTTGGTGTAGTAATGATGCTGTTTTTAGTCGGCCTTGAACTACAACCTGCTAGGCTTTGGAAGTTACGCCACTCTATTTTAGGGCTTGGGGGGTTGCAAGTAACCCTAACAGCGGCGGTAATTTTTGCAATTTGTTATTGGTTTATGGCCATGCATTGGCAAACAGCACTAGCAATTGGTTTAATGCTCGCGCTTTCTTCAACAGCAATTGTGCTACAAAGCCTGGAAGAAAAAGGTTGGCTGAAAAATGAAGCCGGCCAAAATGCGTTTTCGGTACTGCTATTTCAAGATATTGCCGTTATTCCTATTTTAGCATTACTACCATTATTGGCGTTTGAGCCAATGTTAAATGCCACCAGCACGCATAATTCGCTAACTGCCGATTGGCCAGTTTGGGGGCAAGTAACCGCCTCAGTAACAGTGATCGCGGCAATTATTTTAGCTGGTAAGTATATTTCTGCGCCACTATTTAGATACATTGCTGAAACCAGAATGCGGGAAATATTCACTGTATTTGCGTTATTTTTAGTGGTAGCGATTGCGCTGATTATGCAAAATGTTGGCTTATCTCCAGCGTTAGGGACTTTTTTAGCTGGTGTGGTACTGGCAGAAAGTGAATTTCGTCATGAGTTAGAGGCCGATATAGAACCCTTTAAAGGACTGTTATTAGGATTGTTTTTTGTCGCTGTCGGTGCCTCTATCGACTTTGCATTGTTATTTAATCAATTTACTTTAGTGGTTACATTGGTTGCCGCTTTAATTGTTGTAAAGGCCGCTGTTTTGTATGCCTTAGCACGAACTTTTAAAATTCATCATACCCAGCAACTGTTATTCACTTTAGCCCTAGCACAAGGTGGTGAGTTTGCTTTTGTACTCCTGACGATGACTAATACATTGCAAATTTTAACCCCAGAACAAAGCAACTTAACCACCTTAGTCGTGGCCATCTCAATGTTAATAGCCCCTTTACTATTAATGCTTTACGACACATTACAAAAACGTAGCAACACAACAACAAAACCTGAGTTTGATAAACCAGAGCAGATAAGCCCAGCCAAACACGTAATCATTGCTGGGTACGGCCGTTTTGGACAAATTATGGGGCGCTTACTGAGCACCCAAGGGTATGATATTAGTGTCCTTGATCACAGTCCTAGCCAAATTGATCTGCTGCGCCGCTTTGGTAATACGGTGCATTATGGTGATGCAGCACGTAAAGAACTACTCGAAGCCGCTGGAGCTGATACCGCACAATTACTGGTTATTGCTATTGATAATGCCGACAAAACTCTCGAAATAGTTAAACTTGTCCGCAAACACTTTCCGCACTTAAAGATTGTGGCGCGCGCTAAAGATCGTCGCCATGCTTACCAATTACTTAATTTGCACGTTGATGCGTTTAACCGAGAAACCGTTGACTCCGCCATCAACCTTGCCGTTGAAACCCTAGAACTATTAGGAAATTCAAAGGAAGACTCGCAGCGCGCAGGACACTTATTTAGAGAGCACGATCGTGCCTCAGTACTGCAACTAGCAAAACTGTGGGGCGATGATCACAGTTATGGTGTAGCAGTACGCCAACGTACTGAAGATCTAAAACAAGTACTCAATCAAGATAAACGTGCCAGAGAATCACTCAATACCTGTGATCAAGGTGACTGCGAGGACAACCATAAAGATGCTTAAAATAACTTTAGAGCAATGGCGTATGTTTAGGGCTGTAGTTGAACATGGCGGTTTTAATCAAGCTTCACTAAAAATTTATAAAAGCCAATCAAGTATTCACAATGCTGTTGGTAAAATTGAGACCGCTTTAGGTGTTAAGTTATTTACTATTGAAGGACGTAAAACCGTGATCACCGAAGCTGGTGAGATGATGATGCGCCGCGCTAATTACCTGCTCGATGAAGCCGCCAAAATAGAAGCAATTGGGCAGACTCTCAGTGAGGGGATTGAAAGCAAATTACGCATTGCTGTTGATGAAGTTTTTCCGCAAGCACTGCTTTATAAAGTACTCAACAATACCTCGGCAATGTATCCATTATTACGTATTGAATTATACGAATCAGTACTGACTGGCGCGAATGAATTACTAGAGAACACCAGTGCCGATATTGCAATATCGGGATTCACTGGCAAAGCCGGGTTTAGTGAAGAGTTGTGCAATATCGAGTTTACTGCTGTTGCGCACCCAGATCATGCGTTACATAGCATCACTCGACCTATCACCCTTGAAGATTTAAAATCGCACCGACAAATTGTGGTACGCGATTCTGCCTTACACAATAAACAAGACGGTGGCTGGTTAGGTGCCGACCAGCGCTGGACAGTAAGCCATATGCGGACTTCCATTGATATGATCAGCAACGGCTTAGGCTTTGCTTGGCTACCTAGCACAGCGATTACCAATCAGTTAGCACAAAATCGGCTCAAGCCCCTTAATCTTAGCCACAATAGTAAGCGCAGTGCCATGCTACATTTACTATTTAAAGACGGTGATCGCCTTGGCCCGGCAGCGCGCACATTCATTGGCGAGTTACGATATCAAGTAATGCAGGCTGATCTTGATTGCTAACCAAGGGCTTTCATTCTATTAATTAGAACGAATAGTCCTTTTAAAAGCGATTTTAATCTTCCTTATAAAACTTATACTGCTGCTATTCAAATTAGCGTTTAATCAGGAGTTAAGTTATGCACTACATACGCAAAGCCAGCGAGCGCGGCCAAGTTGATCTTGGTTGGTTACAAAGTCAGCATAGTTTTTCATTTGGCCATTACCATGATCTAAAACACATGGGGGTGTCGGTGCTTAGAGTGATCAACGAAGATAAAGTACTTGCTGGTCAAGGCTTTGGCACTCACGGACACCGAGATATGGAAATAATTTCCTATGTCATTTCCGGCGCATTAAAACACCAAGACAGCACTGGTAATGAATACATTGTTCCTGCTGGTGACGTGCAACGGATGAGTGCCGGTAGTGGCATTATGCACAGCGAATATAATGCTTCAAATTCAGCAACAGCGCACTTTTTACAAATTTGGATACAACCCAAATTGCGTGGTATAGCCCCTAGCTATGAGCAAAAAAGTATTCCGCAAACAACTCAGCTTACACCACTTGTTACACCAAATGGCGAACACGGCAGCGTGAGCATCAACCAAGATGCTAGTATCTATCGTTTAAAACTTGATAAGGGTCAATCGCATGCATTGCAAACAGCGGATAGAAAAGGTTATTTGCATATTATCTGCGGGAATATAGACGCTAACAAGCAAAATTTTAGTAACGGCGATGCCTTTGCACTAAATCGCAATGAACGGGTAACATTAACAGCCACCAGCAGTTTAGAAGCGCTGTGGTTTGATCTACCAGCATAAAGTAAATAATCAGTAAGTAGAAAAACCAATGACAGTAACAACCCTCTCTATCATCGCATTTGTCGTATTGCTCACCGGCGTGTCAAAATCAGGCTTTGCAGGAGCGCTTGGAGTGTTTAGTGTCCCTTTACTAATGCTAGTGATGCCCCCTGTTGCCGCAATCGGTTTGATGCTACCAGTACTTATTGTTGCCGATGTCTTTAGTTTAAAAAGTTACTGGCAACAATGGGATATACAGCAACTTAAACGCTTACTACCGGGTTTATTGGTAGGCGTAGTTATTGCACATGCGTTAATTGGCTGGTTAGATGCGGCGTTTATAAAAACAGCGATTGCTATTTTATGTATAGTGTTTGCTATTCGCAGTTTAGCCTTTAGCAAGTTTACTTTGAGTGCCTTAAATAGCCGTTTAGGTGCCTTCTCTATGGGCGGTTTAGCCGGTATTGCAAGTACCTTAGTACATGCTGGCGGCCCACCTTTAATAATGTATTTCAGTACCATTAAGTTAGCACCGAAACGATTTGTCGCAACTGTGGCGATTATTTTTGCGATGATGAATGCCGTCAAGCTTATTGGCTTTATTAGTCTGGGCTTAATCGAAATAAAGTGGGCATTAATTGCACTTGCCAGCTTGCCGATTGCTTTTTGTGGTAATCGTTTAGGGATCTGGTTGCAGGGCAAACTCAATACTGCGCAGTTTCTGAAAATAATGAATGTACTACTCTTGTTGCTGGGTATTTGGTTGTTAGTGATGTGATCTGGCTAGTTAAACATTTCGTAGTTAGGTAAACTGATTCAACAAACGCTATTTAAGGCTCTATTTTGTTAAATAACCAACCACTTCGTAAACCCTTCTCTGTACTGGTTGTTATTTATAAAAAAAATAAAGACTGTTTACTGATCCAACGTACCGATGATGCTAACTTTTGGCAATCAGTCACCGGCGGGATTGATGAAGGCGAAACGCCTATTGTGACAGCTTACCGTGAGCTATTAGAAGAAACAGGGATAGATGCCCGCGCACTGGGTTTAACAATACGTGATCACCAAAAAACCAATCAATATACCATTAGAGAGTCATGGCGACACCGCTATCAAGCCAATGCGTTAATTAATACTGAGTATGTTTTTAGTATTTGCGTACCCGATGATATCGCCATTACTTTAGATCCGAATGAGCACACTGATTTTATTTGGCTAACGCAACAACAAGCGGCTGACAAAGCCTGGTCGCCAAGTAATCGCGATGAAATCTTGGCGCTATAGTTTATTTAATTGTTATCAATTAGGTTAACTGCTTACTTGTAGCACTTATTGAAACAATAAGCCCATATTGATTGCTTGTGGCAACCACATCATTGCGTCTGAGGTTAACTCATCGCTAGAAACCTCTAGCTGTAATGCTGTTTGCTTAATCGCCATATTAAAGCTACTTCCTTGTATACAAAAACCGAGTAGCAAATACTGCCAATGAGCTAAAGACCAGACTCTAAATCTATAATGTATACGTGTTAAAGCAAGGTAACATGGTTGCTGAATAGGTAAAATCAACTCATCAGGCATTACTTCTAATTTTGCTATGCAGGCTTCAATTTGTGAAATGAGCTCTAAAATAGGGTAATCTAATGTTATTACCCGCAAACAAGGCGCCGCTTGAATATCAGTATTATTTACTAAACACGTGAGCATTTGCTGTTCGATAGAAAGCTCGGTTGCCGTTACATTTTTTTCAAGACCTTGGGCTACTAACACCTCAGATTTGGTGCGTTCAAATAAGGCTATTTGAGCAGGTAAATCGACCATAGTTTGTTGAGCAACATCGATTATACCTTGTGGTTTAGTTTGTGCTAAAAATTCGGCAAATTGCTCACCTAAATAATATAGACTCCAACTTTTAGAAGGCACCGTCACAATAAATGCTTTAGCAAATGTGGAAAATAACGAATCTCCCATATACTGCGCCAACAATGAAAACTCACAACGTAAACAATCCACAAGCCTTAGCACATAACCTGCAGCGTAAATATCTACTCGCTGCTGGGCTGAAATTTTATCTGTACTTTTAATTAGCGTATCAAGCATAACGCCATCATGCGCATATGCCTGTAAGAGTTTATCATCCAAATCACCACGAACAATTAATACTGTTTGCAACCAATGTTGCACTTGCCTCAATGAATGTTCACTCATAATTTCTCTTTAGCTAAAACCAGCGGTGTAGAAATACAACCTTGTTGATGGTTATTTTGTACTGGAGCATGAGGAATTTGACCCGCTAATACAGTTTTAGCTTTGTTTAACTCAGCGACTAATTCAGGAAACGCAGGAATATTTGCATCCCATTCCAGTAAAGTCGAGACAGGCCCACATAAAGATTGCGCGAGTTGATACAATTCCCATACAGGTTCAGGAACTGGTTTATCATGGGTATCTATCAAACAATGCCCGCTGAGTGTTGGCCCCGCCAAATGCATTTGCACAATACTTTTAAGCGGTAAGTTTTTTATATATGTCTTTGGGCAAAAACCGTGATTATACGCCGACACATAAACATTATTAACGTCTAGCAGCATAGCACACTGTGTTTGTTCGACCAGCTGCGTAAAAAACTCCGGCTCCGTGAGCGACGAGTTTTGAAACTCTAAATAAGTAGAGGGGTTCTCCAGCACTAATGGCCGCTGTAAAAAGTCTTGTACCTGATTAACCCGGTTAATAACATGCTTTAAGCTTTCCTCAGTAAGCGGCATAGGTAGTAAATCGTGGCTATTTACTCCTGCAAAGCCTGTCCAACATAGATGATCTGATATCCACGCTGGTTTTACAAAATCCGCCAATACTTTTAACTTTTCTAAATAGTCAAAATCAAGCGCAGAGCTACTGCCTATATTCATAGACACACCATGCATAACAATAGGGAAATCAGTCATCAATTGTTCTAATACATGACGGCCATAGCCATAATTATCGATGTAATTTTCACTAATGATCTCAAACCAATCAACCCCTGTTACTGGTTTTTGCATTAAGTACGGATAATGCTCACTGCGCAACCCCAAACCAAAGCCTAGCGGGTTTATTTGCTCAATAGCAGAAGCAGCAAAAGGCTGCTTCTGTATGTATGATGTCATGTATTCAATCCAATTAAGTTGAAGGCGGAAGCGCTAAGCGAATATCATCTGCAGGTGGCGGCGTAGTTTGCACTCCTTTTGCATTACAATAGGCCTGCCACGCGATACAGTAAACCGCATCACCTTCTTTAAATGGCATTTGCTCTAGAACTTTACCTGTTTCTGGGTCGGTATATGGTTTAGCCGTAGATGCATAGTCTGGTCCATCACCAAATTCAAATAATTGCATCTGGGGTTTTGCTGATGGCTCTTTTGGGAATAGCTGCGAGGCAGAAATCGGCACAGCACAGCCACCTAAATTATTACATTTGTTATTTGCAGGAGCGCTAAATGGACCATCAGCAGGGGCGCTACCACCACAGCTTCCTCCCGGTGTTGTGCTATGCACAAACCCACACCCACCTTGCGCTTTGCAATTGTTCGAACCTTTACAGCTGTGGAACACTGTTGCGGGAGGCAAATTATTTGAATTTTCTTTTGTATAATCCATACCTTGGCATGCATGGTATAAAACATCCTTAGACATATCCGCAATACCCGCAACCAGATCTGGAGCCTGCCCTGTTGTAGCCCAACAAATAGATACTCGATCGCCCGAACCACCCATTGCAGGACCTGGAAACTCAGTCGTTTTACCACCCCAATAGCGATCCAATGCTGTGGTAAGTCCTTTTAAAGTGCCAACCGCTGATTCACTAAAAATTTGATGTGTTTGTGCACGACGTTCAGGGCTAGAAAACAAATTATTCAATGCTTTTTCTACATCAACTACAGCAGGTAAATCTGGGTGCTTATGCTTAGCCTTATCGCCACCTTGCGGGTTAAGCATTGCTACTGTAAATTTACCGCACAAGTTATGCCACGTTTGCCAGGTCATATACACTTGGGCCGCGTTGTTATCACTGTAAGATTGACCCTCTTGGTATTCATATTGAATAATCAAATCAAGTACATCAGCAAAGGTAATAAAATGATCTTTTTTAGTATTTGTAATACGTGCGCATGCAATACCAGATAACGGAAGTGGCTTTTGCCCAGCGCTATCCGCTGGGTAATCTTCTTTTAGGTTATCAGCATTAGGTTGAAACTTAGCAGCGACCTGATGATCATCTGCCTCAATCGGTGTGCTTTTCAATGCTACCGTTTGTTGCTGCAAATACGTTATTACCCAACTCTCTGCCGCCCAGCGGCTGCAGATTTCAGAAACAACACCTTTACCTTCACCTTGATCCGTTATTGCATTGATATTATTAACAATTTCAATTTTTAACTTATCTAGATCATTACTTTCATTGATTGAACCATTAATCCCCGGGTATTGCGGTTTATATTCGGCTGAGTCACGAGTATTAAAGTAATCACGTTGCACGGAATCAGGTTTAGCTGGATTCACCAAAATATCAATTAAGCTACTACCATCCTCATACACAATTTCAAGATAGTCCCAATAACAGCAATACATATGCCCGATAGAACCAAACATAGGTAAATCAACTTCTGTATCTGTTGCTTTAAACCAATCAAAAGGAGCTGTTTCAAAGTATTTAGGGCGAACTCCATCTAAATCTTTATTAATTATTAATTTTTTTGCACTTTCCTCGGTTTCTTCAATCAATAAAAACAGTAAAGCCTGCTCTTTTGTCAATGCAGCTGCATTGACTCGCATATCTTGTAGCGTTTGACCCTGAAAGTGAGTTGTAAAGTATTCTTTCACTTTAGGGCTAAGTTTTGATAAATCACGGCTGCAGTCTTTAAAATCTAAGATATGCGGGATTTGCGTTGTATCGTCATAACAATGCCAACCAAACTTTTCTGTTTGCAGTGCATTACTGGTAAATGAAGGAGTTAGATTTAGTTTACTGGCGATATTAGAAGCCAACTGTAAATGCAGCATTTCTTCTATAAACACACTATAAACAGCATTAAACGCCTGTTCATTTACGCTCAGTGGCTTGCTGGGTTTTGGCGTTGGAGTAATATCTAATTTTGCTATTCGTTCATTAGGAATAAAGCCTGCTGTTGCCCCTAATCCAGGCCATAAACGCTCGGGATACAAGCCTTCATCCCCACCTATTGCATGCATGCCTTGTATTGAATACAGACCTGTCATATATAACGGGATGGTAAATAACTCAACGTTAATCGCAGCTTGTGCGATGGCTTTTATACACGCAATATCAGCGTCTTTGTAACTTACGGGACGCTCTTTAATTTTTTTGTATTGTTTGATGCTGACTTTAAGATCAAGATCGAGGTTAATCCTTACCGCCTTTTGTGCACTCTGCATTTTCAATTGCTCCATGATGACAGTTATATGCGACCAAGAAACTTGTCGCGTAAGTCAAATGAGTGTAGAAGGTTTCATCAGCGATGCAGTATTACAATACATTACAAAAGTAGATATTTGGTACAGAAGTAAAACTAATACTTTATTCAAAAACAGTAAAAAGCGCGTTGATAAGCACATTAAAGTGGCGTCCGTTCACCCAACAAGCATTATGCTGTTTCGGCTCAGTAATATCGTTTACCCGCTAGTAGCAATCATTTTACTGCGAATATTTACCTCTATCGGCATCATTGTAGATTTGCAAGTAAGATTTAATACTGAATATCCTTGTTATACCCAGCCCCAAAAGCTAGGTATAACAAGTGGATAAATAGCCGGCGCTATAACCGCTGTTTGTTACTATAAATACTTTAACCAAGGTTTATTTGCTTTGCGCTTATAGTGACTAAATGCCTTAGTTGGCCAATATAACGTAACGGCTAACACAACCGTAATTAACCAAATCCATGTAATATCATTTACGGCAAAATATGCACCATGATTAGCACCAAAAATAGCACTGCAAATTGTGTATAAAATCAATAAAACGTAAAGATGAAAAATATAAAAGAACATTGGCACCGAGCCATACACTCTTAAAGCATTACTAAAGCGATTTAACGGACGCTCAAAAAACCATAAGCCAAAAAACATCAGTGCTAAAGTGATTAATAAAAAGCTCAGTGAAGGTGGATATTTGGTAACGTTAAATATCGACATAGCCGTTTGCACTGCTGTTGAAAACTGCTGCCAAGGTAGCGTTTCGCCATAGATATTTAAGCCGCGTAAAATAGCAAATAACGCTATACACGCTAAGCCCAAACCAATCAGCCACTGTTTACGATCTTCACTGTCTCGGTTATGTGCATACAGTGGGCCTGCGCAGTAACCAAGTAATATAACCCCAATCCAAGGTAATACTGGGTAACTGATTTTGACATTAACTAAACCACCTTCAGAGATAAAGCCGCGATCGTGCAGAATAGTCCATAAGGTATAACCCCACTCATCAGGACTGAAGGTAATTGGTGTAAGTAAGTTATGACCAAAAACAATCAATAAACCCAATGCTAACAATAGTCGTTGCGGTAAGTTAATTAGTAATGCCAGAGCCAGCATACACAGGCCAATAGCCCATATCACTTGTAGAAAAATAGTCGGGATAAACCAAATCCACAAAAAGCAAATAACCGTAACTTCAAGGGCAATTAAAAACAACCCCCGCTTAACTAAAAAACTACGTGCAGAGCGCACTTTACCTGAGCTTGGATGGCTATAAAGCCACGCCGAAAGCCCTGTTAAAAAGATAAAGGTTGGCGCGCAAAAGTGCGCAGCAAAACGGCTCCAAAACAGCCCTGGAGAGGTAACGTCAACATCCATTGGGTCTAATACCGGCATTTGCGAGAAAAAACGCTCTCGCACATGATCAAGTAGCATGAGTAAGATAACCACGCCACGCATAATATCGATACTGTGAATACGGTTTTTAACTTGTTCAGAAGTCATATGTTATACCCAATTTAAACTGTGTTGGTGCACCAGGGTAGGCCCATAATGCGTTGTAGCTACTGGCTATGTAGCTTTCATCAAATACATTATCAACATTAAGTGAAACATTTGTCCGTTCAGTCGCCTGCCATTGAGCAAATAAACCCACCAGCTGATAACTTGGTAAGTTAAAAGATAAGCTTATTGGGTCGCCCAGTCGCTCTGAAATATATTGATAATGACCACCAAATTTAATGTCTTGCTCAAGTACACGGGTATTGTGATTTAAAGAAAGCGAAAAATTATTTTTTGGTACGTTAACTAACGGGCTACCTTTAGGAATAGGCTCTAACCACTCAACATTAATCATGTCTTTGGCCGTTTCAGCCTTTACGTAAGCATACGAAAGTGTGTACTGAGTGTTTTCACCTAAACTACCAGTCAGATCAACCTCAATACCTTTACTGGTTACTTTACCAATAGGTTTTGAATAACCCTTATCATCAGCCACCAACATGTTGCCTTTGCTAGCATCAAATAAAGCGATGGTACCGCTAACGTTGTCAAAGCCAAACTTCACACCCACTTCAAAGGAATCACTTTCTTCAAAACCAAACGATTTACCCTTAGCATCAGTACCACTTAAAGGTATAAACCCTTCGGAATAGCTGGTATAAAGGTTAATCGCATCATTTAGCTCATATACCATCCCTAGCCGTGGGCTAAGTCGGTTCATCGTGCTATCTGAGGCAACGCCTGACTTAGTCTCGAAAATATTCTGCTTAATTTCATCAAACCGCAATCCCAGCATTAATTTAAAACGCTCGGTAAGGTCTAACTGATCTTGTACATAAATACCGTATGCCTTTTGCTTTTCGTTGTTTTCATACAGTTGCGCAACATCGGGGCCTTGCCCTTCACTGTAGTTTGGCTGATAAATATTTAATGTGTACGTATCTTTACCACCACGATAACGATAAAGCCCAGTGCGAAGCTCATAGTCATACCCATCAACACCAATCAAAACATGGTTAGTGATATCAGCAAGATCAAAATGACCACTTAATTCTGCGCGTACTGACAAATCATTAGAGTAATAATCTCTATAACGGTGTTGACGCGTAAGCATAGGATTATCTAAAGACAAAGTCTGTCTTGGAGGAGATAGTTCAGCATCAGACGAAAAACCTGTTAACGTAGCGGTACGATGGTTAGCGCCCAATAAGAGTGACCAGTCGCGATTAAAGTCATAGTCATAATTAAGTTGGTGTCCGCGAGAGTGCACTTTAGTTGGCGCATCATTAGGGTTACCTAAAAAGCGACTTCTAGGTACGGTGTCAAAATTATCGTTAAGTACAACAATACCTCGGTCATACATTTGCTGCTGGTCAACGTACTCAAACTCATACGTTAATGACGATTTATCATTGATGCTGTAATACAAAGAAGGCGTGATCACAAACTTATCATGATGTACGTGATCTCGAAAACTGTCACTATCTTGCCATGCACCATTAATTCGAAATGCAATATCTTCAGTTAGGCCGTTAGTGTAATCACCTTGCACACGTTTATGATCTTCACTGCCAAGTTCAGCTTTTAACTGGCCTTGCTGATAGAACTGTGGTTTTTTAGTAATGATATTAATTGTACCACCTGGTTCAGAACGACCATAGAGTGCAGAACCAGGACCTTTTAACACTTCAATATATTCAATGTTAGATACATCACGTGGTCCCGCAAAACCTCGCCCACCACTAAAGCCATTAATTAAATAGCCGGATGGCATATTTTCATTACCCGATAGCCCCCGTATAGAGTAGCTATCCCACAATGCCCCGCCATTATTTTTACGAGAAATACTGGCAGAAAAATCCAGTGCATCTCTAAACTTGGTAATGCCATTATCAACCATCATTTCTTTACTTAATGTGGTAATTGACTGCGGTAATTCTTTAAGCGGAATATCGCCTCTAAAGGCTTGCTTATGTGCAATAGTGATGGTTTCTATATCTGATTCTGTGGCATTAGAGCCAAAAGAAAGTGCTGCAAAGGCAAGAGTTAATGCTGAGTACTTCATGATCCACTTTAATGATTGCTAGTCTTATTTGGCTATAATATAACATAATTGCAAAGCAGTGATACAATATAACGTTCTATTTAATAAAAATAAATAATACCAACCCTAAACGCTATGGTGCCAGCTACTCTGCAACTTATTCGTAAATGGCATTGGCCTGAGCAAGAGCAAGCGACTAACCTCACTATGCGCTTTTATTATTACTGTGACAAAGATGTCACTCGTGACGAAATAATTAGTCACTGCATCAAACAATCTGAGCAAGTGTGCAGTTAATTTATTTTGATCAGTATATTGAGCCTAAGGCCTGTATTGCCTACAATGGCACACAATATATTCAATGCAGATCACAATTATGACTGATACAAATAAACCAGAATTACCAGATCAACTTTCGATCAACCCACGTAGCAAATTTTATGTAGAAGAAGTATTCGAGCATGAAATTGGCATTACACTTAACGGCAAAGAGCGTTTTGACGTTGAAGAGTACTGCATCAGTGAAGGTTGGATCAAAGTAGCCGCGCCTAAAGCGCTAGACCGTCGCGGCCAGCCATTACTTATGAAAGTAAAAGGCACAGTAGAAGCGTTTTATAAGTAAACTAACTGTTTACTGTAAATGAAAAAGCCGACTGAAGTCGGCTTTTTTGTGTTTGTTACTTACGCCTCCAGCCACTCCACACATCATCTTCTTGGTTGGCTTTATTTTTCTTCTTTTTCTTACCAGTGCCTTCAGGCTTGGCCATTGGTTTGTCATTTTTAAGCGCCTCGGCGGCATCAAGGTTGGCTTGGTTTACGGCAAAGCCTGTAACCCCTTCGCGTTCTAAACGTAGCTTGTTTTTCTTCTCAATGATTTTAAAGTGATGAAAGTCTTCATAATCAATTAACGATAACGCTAAACCTACCTCACCAGCACGACCGCTTCGGCCAATACGGTGCATATAATCAGCAGGGCTGCGCGGTAAATTAAAGTTAATCACTACTGGCAGTTTGGCAATATCTAAACCGCGGGCGGCAATGTCAGTGGCTATTAGCACTTCTATTTCGCCGTTTTTAAACTTTTCAATTACCCGAGTACGTTCACTTTGGCCTTTATCACCATGGAATACTTGCGCATTCACGCCGCGCTTTTCAAGCTTACTGGCTAAGTGCTCACAGTCTTTTTTGGCGTTGACAAAAATCAGTGCCTGGCGCCATTGGTGAGTTTTAATTAAATGCGCTAAAACCGTGGTTTTTTCGCCTTTATTTACCGTAAATACACGCTGTACTAAAGTGCTTTCGTCTTTGCTTTGTAGTTGGATTTCAACCGGATTGTTTAGCAGCTCTTGGGTTAAAAACTTAACTTGCTCAGGGAAAGTCGCTGAGAACAACATGGTTTGCTTTTTAGCAGGCATTAACGCCAACAACTCAGCAAGCTCTTCAGTAAAACCTAGGCTCAACATGCGGTCAGCTTCATCAAGCACTAAAGTTGAAACTTTATCGAGCTTAATCGCATTACTTGAGATCAAATCAAGCAAGCGCCCAGGCGTTGCCACGATGATATCTGCACCGCCACGTAATGCCTGCATTTGGGTATTAACCGACACACCACCAAACACCGCCACCGTTTTAATCGCGCCATTAAAGTTTGCAGAGTATGACTTAACGCTATCGGCTACTTGTGTAGCCAGCTCGCGTGTTGGTACTAAAATTAGCCCAGATACAAAGTTACCTTTGCTCGGCGTTTTATTAGTGTTTTGGGCTAAAAACAGCGCTTGTAGCATAGGTAATGCAAAGGTTGCTGTTTTACCTGAGCCGGTATTCGCCCCTGCAATTAAGTCACTTCCCGCCAAGATACTTGGAATTGCTTTTGCCTGAATCGGCGTAGGTTGCGTATATTCAAGATCAGACAATCGAGCTAGTAGCTCTGGGATAAGGCCAAGTTCGTTGAAATTACTAGGATTTGCGGCTGAGGTCATAAAAAGTGCGGGCTCATTGCTAAAAATAGCCTATAATTTTAGCGTATTTAGCGCTTATTAAGTAGGGGTTAGTGGTTTAAATAGTATTTAGTTGCCGCCAATAAAAAAGACGCTTTAGCGCCTTTTTTATTTAAAACTTCTAACTTATTGTTATTTCACAGTAACTAAAAAGCTAATTACGCTCATCAAACTCTGCTTGTAACCTTGTATTTGCATTTTTTAACGCATCAAAATAAGGGTAAGTAGTGTCTGCAAGCTCTAATGCTGCTTTTAAATACTCTAGCGCTTTTTTAAGATTGCCCTGCATTTCATAGCCATAACTTAGCCCCCATAATGCATCCACAGATTTGAGGTGATGTTTAATATTATGCTTGAATACTGCAATTGCTTGCTCAAACTGCTTTGTATTTACAAGATTGTAGCCAAGTTGCCTAACCGCTGCCTCTGGTGGCGATATCTGCTCGCCCCATTGTTGAGATAAGTTTTGATAATAAGTATCAATAGAGGCTACATCGTCAGTTAAAGCACTCATAGGCATTTGCTTAGGTAGAAATAGGTGGTAATAGGCATTAAATGCCCCAGCGACGGAAGTCAGATCATGTGACACACCATCAAATGCATCACTAAAGAAACGCAAATTTGCTAACTTATTCGATTGCAATGATTGTTGTAAGTCATCGTACCTTTCACGCATTATGCCAGCTTCTTCGCCGATATTGATATAAACGTAACTGTTAAGCTCTTTCGTTTTAGCGATAAACGATTTTGTGCTTTTTACCGATGCGCCATAGTTCCACCAAACCGCAGGGCTATACGCAATATGCGCTTGAAATAGTTCAGGGTTTGCCTGCAACGCATATAGCGCAAATACACCTCCAGCGGAGGCGCCAGCAATAACCTTATAGTCATGCGTGCGATAGTTCTTATTAACTAAAGGAATGAGCTCTTGCTCAAAGAACGCTAAAAACTTATCAGCATCGCCCCCTTCACCGACAGGCCCTTGTGGCTCTTTATTCACTGTAGGATAAAAATCTCTGAGTCGATTAGTGCTTTCAATAGCGACAATAATAACCTCAGGCGCACGATTATCATTTTGTAAACGCTCAATAACAGCACTTATGAGCGGTATATTACCCGCTCCATCTAAGCGATAAATGACTGGATAAACCTTATTTGGCTCAGCTTGATAGCTCTTTGGTAATTGCACTGCAACTGTGCGCTCTTCATTTAAAACAGCCGATTTAAAAGTATGCGTGTGCACAGAGTAATCTGTACTTTGTTGTTTAGTGTTAGATTGTGCAAAGGTATTTTGTGAACTAAAAACAAAAAAGCTAACAAAACACAGAGTGGTGAGTAAACGCATAACTAATCCCTTAGAGAATAATGAGTTACTTAAGCTAACAGAGTTTCAGGCACAAAAAAAGGCGCATTGAGCGCCTTTTTTCTTTAACAGGTGTGCGACTATAATAAAGTTTGATAAAAATATAGCTTTTTAAAAGCAATAAATTAGCTAAGGTTTGATATTTTTATGCAAAATAATCATGAGCTAGGTTGTGAACTTACCCTGGGGAATTACCCAGTGAGCGTATGGTTCTAACTAAAAATGTTGATATGACAATATTTCTCTTTATATAACCACTTGCTTACTGTAGATTATATTTTTTTAAGTAAAAAGATTTAAGGTGGTAATATGGAAAATTCCTCTGAACAAAAAGTATCTACTCAACATTCAAACTATGAGTTTAAACCTGATTTTGGTGCAGCCTTAGAAAGAGAAGTTAATAATGAACATCCAAGCCCAAGTGAGTCTGTAGATACAGATATAGCTGACAGCTTTGGAAGTTGGCGTGAGTGGGATTAGTTTAAAAAATTAAGAGCGTTAAAAGCGATAGTTTTATTGGTATCTTAAGCTATCGCAACTACCCTAATTAAAGTAAATAAGGATGTATATTGAATATCCATCATGGAAGATTTCAACTTGAACAAACATACCTTCTATTAACCAGGAAATGTAACCTATCTTGCAGTCATTGTATCCGCTCTTCAACACCTCACTTCACTGAGATGATAGATAAAAATTTAGCATTTAAGATTATTGACGAACTCGCCTTTGTGCGAAGTGATTCCGTAATATTAATCAGCGGGGGGGAGCCGACCCTGCACCCTTCATTCTATAAAATTGTAGAAAAAAGTGCTAAAAGCTTTAGAAAAGTAGTCGTTAATACGAACGGTTTAAGGTTTAGTCAACTTAAAAGAGTTGCTGACTTTGAAAATGTCTCTATTCAAATCTCTTTAGATGGTGATGAAAAAACTCACAATGGCATTAGGGGAGAAGGTACTTTTAAGAAAACTCTTATTAACATTAATAAACTGTTTGATTTAGGTGTTAATGTTACGATAGCCTCTACAGTAACAAGGCATAACCTTCATTCTTTCAATAAACTTGACCATGCTTTATCACAAATAAACTTTTTATACTGGAACGTAAAACGTGTTGTTGGGTCTGGTAGGGCTGATGACAGTGATGATGTTATAACTCCAGAATGGAACAAATTTGTTTCGAAAGTAAAACACGAATCAACAAACTCTCGGCGCTTAAGAATTTCACCTATGTTTTCCGAAACTGCTATCTACAACTCAGCCAACATATCTAAAGAATCTAAAAACTCAAGCTTGCTGGCACAAAATTGTGGCACTGGTAGATCTAAACTGTATATAAACCCTAATGGAACTGTATACCCGTGTGCTTGTATGGAAGAAAATATTACTGGCGACTTTAAAATAAACACCACGGATGAGATCCTAAATGGATTAAGTACCTTGCCAATAAAACCTAAATTAGAAGCGAGTTGCCACACATGCCCAGCTTGGGAGTTATGTCATGGTGGTTGTCCTGGCGCTTCCAGTAGAGCCCGATTCCCTAACTTGGGAGATCCTAGGTGCTCAAATGCATTAAAAAGTATTATACACTATGAAATTTAAAGAGTTTCTCCTTCAAGAAAGTACTATTGACTTCTTTCAAAATTACTGGGGAAAAGATTTTTTGCATATAGCAAATATCCCATCAGCCTTAAAAATCAAAACACCTTCTAATTTATTAACTAAAATCTTAGAACAACCTAGACTCAAATATCCCCAAATTAGAGTATTGAGTGGAGGGGGAGCATTAAGCCCTATTTTATATACAAAATCGAGTGAACACGGCTTAGATGAAACGATAGATCCAAAAAAAATAGCTTATCTAGCTTGTAAACCAAACACTGTCAAAGTGGAAAACCTAGCTTCACTTTTACCAGAGTTCAAACTTTGGGATAACTTATTTTCGACGCTTTTTTCATCTAGGATCACTCTTAACGGGTATTTCTCATTTGGACCCAGCGACGGGATCCCTATTCATTTCGATCCTCATCATATATTTGCTGTGCAACTTTACGGGCAAAAAGAATGGTCTCTTGGTGCGGAACAGTCTCAGCTATATCCACATAAAGCTGTCACAATTCTCAACGATTCAGAAGATATATCGCCACGTAAATTAACGCTTAGTGAAAACGAAATATTATATTTACCACCTGGGCGAACACACTCAGTAAGGACTGAAAAACAATCTATTCATATAGCCATTGGCATACATACACCGCGATGCTTTCACTCTATTTCAGATTTAGTTGAGAGAGCTACTATTCGCCACCCAGAGCTTAGAGCCGACCAGCCTTTTTCTGTTACTGAGGATAGCTTAACTTTCAAAGAATTAAGCAAAAGTGATATTAAAATAATTTGCGATATTTTGCTTTCATCTGTAAATGATGATTAGTTTTTTTGATTTATCGAAGACAGAGTTAACCCCATTTATTAATAAGCTTTGGCGCTCTAGCTCAAGGAATGTTTCTCTGTATATTAGAGGCTCTTCATTACTACCCATGGAGTCTAATTTAAGTAAGCCTATTGATATTGATTTTTTATTGTTCGCTAATGGCGAAATAAATAAGATAAAAACAATATCAGCAGAGATATCAAGCTATGCAAATGAAGCATCTCCTTTAACTCCACACCTTGATATTAAAGTTATCAACTGTAGTGTTGAAAACTCTGAATTATTATTTAATACCTTATTAGTTACAAAAACAGGCAAGTTGTTATATGGAAAAGACTTATCGGTCTCTACCGCACTTCTTATCAATAAGCAGCGTGAGATTATACTTTTTACACTACTTGAAGCTGAGTCAAAGTTGAATTCAGTCATCCAAACCTCAAATAAAAGAATTCAAAGTAAACGTGTTCCCCACCTATCAAAGGCAATATTACGCATTGCGGGCCTATTAAGATTAAAAGAAGATTATTATACGCGCTCTCCTGAGAGTTGCGCCGACGTTTTAAATAAAATGTACCCTAAGATAATAAAGCATGTAGCGATTATCCTTCACAGTTTTAAGCACCCTTTATTAACTGATGAGTTATTAATATCTTACTCTATCGTACTTAACGAAATTAAACAGGATGTAGAACTTGCATAATATATTTGGTGGCAGCACATGCCAAAAAGTGGCGTTGCAGTTTGAGGAGCACTTACAAGATGTAATAGTTTTTTCAATATGCTCTGATGAACGTTTGCCTGATGGGCTAGAAGAGCATCTGCGAGATGAAAAAGGACCTCAACATTTATTAATTGTTGGCGACTTCATGTCGCTTCCACCACCTAAAGATGAAAGCCCCGCCTCTTACGAAGCCATAAAACTAATACTAGCGAACTCTGAAGTAAAGCTGATAAATGTGGGCTGGGTAAACGGTGCAAACATAGGGCCTAACTTGCATCAAAGCATAAAATGGCATGCTTTTCATTCATCACAAAATACACCTGCTGAAAAGAAAGATACATCCCTGATAAACGATATAAACTTTGTATGTAGTAGTGAGAGAGAAGTTTATCATCATGTATGTAAATTGCTTAACTTCTCTGTTTATGTGGGTGTCAAAAATGATAAAATTGTGACAATTGATCTGACTGATAATCAGCCATACCCTAGAGGGCTTACTAACAATTTACCTAATAAGCAGATATTAGAACTGTGGCATATTGTTTCTCAGCTACAGTATTTAAAAAAAATAAATGCATGTTTTAACGAACTGTCATTTTTGCCAAATTTTTCATCTTTCACTCAGTTAGAGAAACTTGATCTAAGGGGAAATCCACGCCTAGACTTTCATGAATTACATTCAGCAAAAACACTTTCGAGCCTCAATATATCAGCATGCTCTTTGTTAGAACTGCCCAGTTCAATTAATTCACTACCTAACTTAAGATCATTATTAGCATACAAAAACCACATCACTGATATATCTAATATAAAGTTTCCGAAATCGATTGAACGTATATCTTTGTACAGAAACAAAATTAGTAATAAAGTTTTAAACTTAGGTCACTGTGACAAGCTTCAAGAAATAAACTTAGGTGCTAACCCTATTCAAAATATGACGTTGGTAACCTCACCCACTCTGCACACCTTACAACTTAGGGTAAGGTATGCAAAAAATGATATAAACATTTCAGCCAGTGAAAACACCTCTTTTTGCATCCGTGAAGATTAGGTAACAGCTACGCAGTTTTATCAAACTATGTCAGCTTTACACCTATTTAGACCTTACCTTGATTAGGTTACATTCATTGTTGAATAAAATTTGTGCTCCTTAGTTCAAACTTTAACAATAAATGGGATTCCATTAGCAGAAACAACTCCTTCGGGATCTATGCGCCACTCAGTGATAACTCCCTCTTTAATAGGTTCAATAGCCTCATCATATTTTTCACTTAAATAATGAAAGTTTTGATTTTCAGAGCCAACCCAATTACGGTTTTGCTCAATAATATCAGACTCAAACTCCCCATCGACCACAATATCGACATGCCTTAAGAGTTTATCTATACCATTAAATTGACTCTCTTTTAATTCCTCAAGCTTATACCCTGTAAATAACATGACAGATAAGCCTATACGCTGTGCAAACTCTGCTAGCTCCGATAACCCTGGCGCTTGGAGCACCGGCTCACCGCCTAGCAAAGTTATTCCCTCGATACCAAAGTGTTTTTTGTTTGACTCTATTTTTTTTTTCAATTTTTTGACTGCGATTACACTTGCTGGTTCAAGCTTTAAAAAATCAGGATTACAACACGATGGACACCGCTTCAAACACCCTTGCACCCAAATAGCTGTGCGCGTGCCAGGACCTTCTGCATCAGTAGCATCTACAATTGCAGCTACGTTTAACCACGCCATTAATCCACCTCAAAATCAAAGGTTTTACCTGCTTGAACAACTCTAATTGGCTGGCCATTAAAGCCCGAGAAATCCGAAAGGTTTTCAAATAGAAACTCAGCTAAAGGGTCAAATAGAGCCGACACCATCGCGTTTAGCACTCCTCGCCCGCCTGCGGTTTTATCAACTTGCGCGACAATTGTGGTGAGAGCTTTACTTTCGTTCTCAAAAATAAGATCCGATATTCCCCACTTTTCTTTTAAACGTATCTTTAGAGGCTCTAATTTCGCCTTTGCGATTGCAACCAAAAAATCTACATCCATCATAAAATTGAAGGGTACTATATTTGCTTCACCTATTCGGCCCAGTAGCTCAGGACGCTTGAGTTCTTGCACAAAGTGCTTTGTAACATGACTTTTGAACTGCTCGAGTGCTTGCTCACCAGGTTCAATTTCACTCGCACCAATATTCGAAGTAAATACAATAAATGTGTCAGAAAAATTAACAGTCTCTCCTTTGCCATCGGTAAGACGGCCATCTTCTAGAATTTGTAAAAATTTATCTAAAATACGCGGGTGAGCTTTTTCAATTTCATCGAATAATAACAGTGAAAACGGCCTTTTTTTAACGGCGTTTGTCAGTTGGCCACCTTCTTCGTAACCTACATACCCTGGTGGTGCACCTACCAAACGCTGATCTGCATGTTCATGATTAAATTCAGACATATCAAAACGCATACAGGCATCTTCATCACCAAATAAAAAACTGGCTAGCGATTTTGCAAGTTCGGTTTTACCAACACCTGTTGGGCCAACAAAAAAAAGCGCCCCTTTTGGCATTCTAGATTTTGCCGAGTGCTGTAGCCCTGATAAACCTGTAAACGCTCTAACGAGCACTTTTCTCACTAATTTTATGGCTTCTTCTTGTCCTTTTACTCGCTGATTTAGCGTACTCTCAACATCTTTTAACTTGTCGTAGTTTAATTGTTCCCATGGCGATTCCTTTTTACCGTAACGATATAACGAGACTAATGCTTCTAAGGATAAGGCTTCTTGTTGATGGCGTGAAAGCCGAGCGAGTTGGTTTATCTCACGCAGTGTTAACGAATCCGTCAAATCAACAAAATCTTCTAGTAAACGAGATCCTACTGTTAAGGATCCTTCAAGGTTAAAGATAGGAGAAAGACCTAGTATCGCTTGTTGACGTTCAGCACGGTTTGGTAGCGGAACAACGATCTCAGCAAACTGAGGGTTACCTACGGTCAACTGTGGTGGCAGTTGATTCGTGCCCTCACAAACAAAAACCATTAAACTTTGTACTTTATCGATTTCTGCACGCGACATTTCATCTGCTGAGTCGCGTAGGTTATGTAGTAATTGCGTTAACCATCCCCGCTCTTGCTCAGAAAGTGCATTTACCTGCCCAAAAAGTAAATTGGACCAGTCGATAATAAATGCTACTTTCGGAAAGTGAGCATTTAACATTACACGTTGAGCAACTGTAAAAAAATCCTGTGGTGTCAGCTCTGTTTGACCTGTTAGCACTTGTTGCTGATCAACCGGTGACTCATCATCAAAGTCATAATCTTCGCCTTCTACTAATTCGGAGGGAGGAACTGATGATAGCTGTAACTCGTTCCAATCTTCTTGCGATATACCAGAAACCCCTCCCACCCTAGAGTAATGAATAACGTGTTTAAAACCCAGTCTTTCAAATGTTGTGCTTAACACCTGCTTAAAAGGTTGCTGTGCTTTCTCTTGGGTAAAAACACTATTATTGACATTACCGCTTATAACAATTCCACGACGTAACTTAGCCTGGCGAGAAAGATCTTCAATCCATTCTGACAATCTATATTTATTCATATCACTATCCCTATCCTTTTTTATTCATTGTCTGTGATGGTATGGGCTTCATTTGAGCATCTTCATCATCAGGGTTACTCCACACGACCCGCGAATCGGATAAGTCGACCCCATATACTTCACTCAGCTTTGGTAGAACTTGATCAATATCCTTTTTACAAGTTTGCCCTTTATAATTATCAAACTCATAGGTGCAACTGCCATCCAAACGTATTTTGAATCTTGCTCTGTTTCCAGCAGGCCTACTCGCAGCAATAACGACCTCTCGAACGCCCTCTTTCGTTTCCACCACTTTCGGTTTTTGTACTGTGAAACCAGTGCTCTTAAGCGTAGTATAAATGGCTTTTACCGTTTCTTTTCTCACCGCTTCATTTTCGATTATTTTATCTGCTCTATCTGATAAATGATCTATTTCTTTAAGCTGCTCACTTGCATCTTTAGAATTCGCAGAAATAATTGTGTTTGCTTGTTCAGTCAATTTTTTAGACTCATCAGCTGGCAGGCTTGGTGAAACAATATCGACTACAGCTTGGACGACATCACAATTAGTCGTGTGCTGTGTTTGCTTTTCGATGATGGCTCGATGCTCCGCCGCTTTTGCTAACCCTCTGGTTTTAATCTGCTTAAATTGGGCTAACAAGTCTTGAGCTTTTCCAAAAGACTGCTCTGAAAATACCTGTTGCTCAAGTTCTTTAACTTCTTTAAGCATTAAGTTCAGTGATAATTTATCAGACCAATTACGTAGTTCTTCAGACCAAGCACTACTAATTTGTACTTTTCTTTCTTTCTCTGCATTAGCTCTAGCTTCAAGCTCATCTCTATGCTGTTGGTATTGTGCTTCTTCAACTTCTACTTTGATACGCCTCGCAACATTACGTAGTGCATAAATTTCATTGCCTAATGATTTAGATCGCTCTCTTGCACTAAATGGGTCACTAGTAAGATCGGCTTCTATTTGCCTAAGCTTAGATAAACAGCTGTCATAACGTTCTTGAACATACTCAGCCAAACCTTGTTGTTGTATACCAGCTAGTTCATTGTGGTAACGTTCAATAAATGAATGTGTGGTATTACGGACCCGTTCCTTGGCTACTCTTTGGCGCTGCTCACGCTCTAACCTATAACGTGCATCATGTATTTGGCTCATTTTCTCTTCCTTTTCTTCGACTGTTTACCTGCCGAGCTCGTTAGGTATTCCTGTGTCGACTTATTTACTATGCCTTCTGCATTAGCCATATTTCTTAAATTTTTATCATCGGTGAGCAGTAATGAATTGCACAATCTAAAATAAACAGCCACCGAGAGAATATGAATATCTGGTGAGTCTAATGAAGATCTATCCATTTTCTCCACCAGCTCGATATGAGAAGGCTCATAACTATTCAGTTCATTTAATCGATTAATTGCAGCTCTGGCGCGCTTAGCTGTATCTGTCCACTCACCCTCTTCATTTTTGTCATTTTTTAACCTATCAAGCTCGTGTGTTACTGTGACAGGGATTTTGAGCTCGTCTGAGTGTTTAATTTTATCGAGGAGATGAAGGCTATGCATGAGGCAGTTCGTATCAATAATAATAATACGCTTATTAATTTTCTGAGGGTCTGCATATTGGATACTAAAGTGGGCAAGCGCTTTTGTTAGCTTATCTTCTAATACCGCTAAATCTGAGCAGCTAAAAATAGAAGGGTTAAGAAGAATTTCGCGAAACACATTAACGTGATAGTGAAGGCTATGTAAGAGCTTATAGCGTGCAACATTAAGCTTTAACAAGTCAAAGTTATTTAAGCTTAATAAATCCTGCCCTGTTTTATTTCTAAGTGACGTGTACACATCAGCCAACTCTGCAAGAGTCTTAGAAATAGATAAACTAGATGTAGGTTCACGTTTTATAATAGCATTGTTGATAAGCGTAACCGCACACTCAGGTGTCAATGCATCTAACTGTATATTTTGCTCATTAAATAACTGGGCATAACTCACTACTTCTTCTTTACTTCTCAATAGCTTAGCTTTCTTTCTAAAGTGATGAGGAGATACTTCAGTATTAAGTTTTTTCATTTTTTCGTAGTACTCGACTACCTGTGGCATATATACACTAGGTAAGCGCTCAATGGCTTGCTGAACACAGATAACAGCAGAAAAAATAATAATATTAATATCATTGCTTGTTAGCAAAAAGTGTTCTAACTCATTTATTTTTCCATTCGACTCAACCAGTAAGGCCAGGTCAACAAGCCGCGGCTGACCACGATAAGAAACCTCGCAGAGCCCACGCTTTAAAACACTTCCTTCTTTAGGTTTAGTTTTTATTAGTGCATCAACACCACTATCCAATTCAACTGGAGACTCCTTGAGCGTTAAGACCTTATCGACCAATGTCGTTTCTTCACTTGGATCTAAAACAATAATTACGTCATCAGTTTTAATGGTGTTTACTAAAGAAAAAAGATAATAAGGCTTTTGCTTTACAATTAAATCGCTTGTTTTCTTAATAGGTGCTAAATCGCGTACTTGACGCCAGTCCACCCTAAAAGCTGGGTTACTAGACTCTGTGGTAAAAGTAGGCGAGACCAAAAACTGCCAGAGATACTCCGCTTCTGCAGCTTCTATCCACCTTGAGAAATCATTGTCATTCGAAAGGATTACCACGTTTCCATTGTGACTAATATCTATTTTAAAGGTTTTTCGATCACGTAGCTCCCCGCTAAATACAGACTCTATACTTTTAACTCGCTCATTTGGCCTTTTTTCCCATTCTAGGTGTATTTTCTCATCGACAAGCGGCTCTACTGTAGAAAGCATGACACCCATCCCCTCGCTAGGAAGACACTTTACATCCGGATATGAATCTATCTTTATTTGATTTTTACCAATTAACGTTCCTGAGAGGGGATGGTAATACGTCCTTTCCGTCGTATTTTTACTTTTGCTCGGCAACGCATTTTTAGCTAGAAACTCACGCCCATCTGTGGTGATTAAAATGTCGTTACACTTTAATGCTGCGCCGTCTGATATTGTGTTGTCATATAAAAATTCGACAGCCTTGAAGCCACTTAAATACCTGAGAGCTTCTACAAAAAATACCGAATTAACCTTCATCTGTTTCGCTATATATTCAAGGCTATAATCACCCAATTGCTCTGAGTGCTTAGCAAATAACTGTAATACGCTTTTCTCAAATACGGTAGGACGGCGTACAGTTTGGTAGGCCACCTTAGAGTCTATTTTAAAAACAGGAATATCGATTTTAACGTTATGTTCGTAAATCACCTTTGTACTCCTTTACTTACTGATTTAGCCCGAGTAAATTGTTCCGCCATCTCCTGTGCATCAAAAATACGTGCATCGCGATCTAACTGTGCAAAAATTTGACGATAAATCTGCTTCTTTTGTTTCCCTGGCTTATCCATGTTAGGAAGCCATACGTCCCTAGTTTCCAGCATATTTCGTGCGCCAAAAACGATCAATAAATTTTGTGCTCGTGACATAGCAACATTAATAAACTCATATCGTGCAATATTAGCCTTAGCTGATCTACGCCTCTCTTTTGGCCCCCCATCGTTACGCACTAAACTCATCAAAATGATTGGTTTTTCTTTGCCTTGGTACCTTATAACAGTGTTGATCTCAACATGGATTGCATTAAATTGGATTTTGCCATTGTTCGCTTTTTTAATTTCATCACGAATAACCCGACATTGCGCAGCATAGAAAGAGACAACTCCAACATCTTGCTTCTTATTTTGCCTATTACCAAAGCCTTGCTTTGAACATTGCTCATTAATCTCAACGAGCGTTTTAGCAATAAGCTTTGCTTCTAAGCGGTTGGTTCTATCCTCACTTTCCCTAAAAGGTTTCCCGTTTAAATCTAGGGAGGTGTCAATCCATAGTACATGATCACCCGCTGATAGAAGTGTATTATCTTGGCTTTGTAATAGAATCTTGTGCGATCGATCTTTATCTTTATTTCCACATATAAGTTGCCCATCATAAAAATGATTTACAAAACTCATAATTTGCGGATGCATACGGTATTGTGTCGTTAGCCTTTCTTTAATTGATTCATCCGCATTTTCAAAATGTTCTTTAAAGAGTGATGCAGTCACCATTTTTTCGAAACGTTGTAAATTGTCTTTGGTCAGCAGTGTTTCTGTTGAATCTTCTTCAGACTCTTCCACTTTATCAGTGAAGGCTTGTGCATCTTGGCTTTCTTGAAAAACAGGCGGTAATTGACGATGATCGCCAACCAATACTGCTCGGCGAGCTCGCATCAAAGGTAACAATAACTCTACAGGTGTTGCTTTGGATACTTCATCAATTATGGCAGTATCAAAGCTTTCCAAGCCAGCATCTCTGAGAGTTCTATCACTTTCATTACACGAAATTGCCACTAAATTACAATTTTCAATAAACGTTTCACTGACATGCTCCCAGTCGTATTGCGCTGAATTCTCCCTCGATAAGTTATCTTTCCAATCACTTAAAAAGTTTTGCATCGGTGCATGGCGCTTATCTTCTTCCATCGCCGCATACATTTGTTCCTCATAATCTCTTTTAGCTTCTATTAAACAATCACTTAAGATAAGTGTTGTATCATCATTGCGCTGTGATACTAATTTAGAAGCACTGGCTTGAAGTGTCTCAAGACGGCGGGTTTGTGAGATTAACTTTTTCTCTATCTGTGAAAGCGATGCCTCTATCTCTTTTATTTGTTCATCAGCAGGTGCTTTAATCGCATCATTTTCAATTAACCATTGCTTTAATTGATCCGCGACTATATTTAGTGCGTTGTTAATTTCTTTATCGAGCACTTCTAAATCATGGAGGCGAGTTGCCAACAATGTATACGTTTTCGAAGCATCGTTGACGTTAATGATATGTGTACAATCAACAAAACAATTATATGTTGAAGCATCTAATCCTGTGGCTTGGTTTTTTAGCTTTTTGATGTGCCTTCTGACTTCACGCCACTGCTGAGCCAACTCCTCGGTATCATCTTCATCCATGCGATTAGCGAGTTCAGTTTCTCGTATTTTAAGTAACGCTAACTCTTCTCTAATAGCGTTGTCTTGTAATGCACCACCCCCAGCATCACGCAGGCGCAATAAGTCAGTGCTGATAGCTGAGAGTATACGTTTAACATTAGCCCACATATCGAGTAACGCGTTAAGTACCAATAAGCAGGAGTTTTGATTATCAACTTGATTAAACTCTAAAAAAGTAGGATCTACACTAATATTGTGTACTGACATCCTTTGCAATGCTTGAAGCAGGTTTTGGCTAACTTTTGGTAGAAATGAATCATGTGCCAATTCCCACTTTTGACTTTCAATGCTTAGTAAAGAGCTCTTTGTTGCTGTTTTTTGTTTAGCCAATGCTTCATAGTTGGTTACCGCTGCTCTATAAGCTTGCTGCTCTGTGCTCAAGCGCGCTTTAGCTATACTTCTTTGCTGTCGCAGATCGTTGCACTCGGATTGAGCATACTCTAAATCAGCACTCACATAATCAGCTTCATCAATCCATAGCCGCAATTGTGTAAACTCTTTATCGCGTTGCTTTTTAGGCTCAAGCCACTGCTGCGATACATATGTACTCAAACTTGAATAATAGCGCTCTAAGGCTTTATCTTCAGCAAACCCTTTACCCTCTTCGGTGATTTTCCCCTGTCCGCGCGCAAGTCGAATGGCTCTTAATTCAGGGCGGTTTTTAATACAACTTAGAGCATTATCGATGGCATCGTGTGATTGGCTCGCGAGTAGAATGGTTTCACCCCTGCGTGCTAATTGAAGAATAGCTTCTGCGATTACAGTTGTTTTCCCTGTCCCTGGTGGGCCTTGCACTAAACATAAATCTGGTGCAGACATCATCTTATTAACGGCAAGTTTCTGAGAATCGTTTAACTGCTCGTTAAACCACGACGTAATATGAGCATCATTTGTTGACTGATTAGCTTGCGTGATATCAAATAGGTAACTCGATAAATAGGGAGAATAACAACTTTCATTTTGACGTAGGTTTTTTACAGTTTGTTCATGGCGTTTGATGAGAGCCAGATCACCTACAGAGGGGAAAGAGATAAAACCTTGTTTAGGGATAGCATTAAGTAGTGCGTTTATAACGCGGTCAAATTCAGTCTCGTTATCAGAACTTTTCAGTGTCTCTTCAGCCTCACCGTCATGTTCAATTATTTCAAAGTGCCTTTGCGCATTATCAAGTTTATTCTTCCAATCTTCAGATGGTTCAACCACTAAATATGCTAAAGTAGGATCTTTAATACCACTCTCATTCAAATAGTTAATATGGTTAGTATTTTCTTTGAGTCTCTTGACATCTAATTTATTTATCTTACCTTTAAGTTGACCAAGCTCCTCACCCCGGGGGATACGAGTAGACTTTTTATTAGCATCGAGTGTAAAGTCCCATTTGTTTTGGGAGATCCCTAACTCGAACGCCTCGAGGCTTTTTCTTTTAAATAAATGCCCTGCTTGGTTAATTAGCTGAGCATCCTCACTAACAACAAGGAATGCTAAGTTATTCTCAGGGGTAACTGTACACTCCAGATACCTTAAGCCAATTGTTTTTCGATCAACTAATTGCTTTTTAAAGGTTAAGAACTCCTGCCAAGCTTCTAACCTTTCTGCAGCTTTTACTGAAATCGCAGGGAGCGCTGCCGCAAGCTCCCTGGTTAATATATTATCAGTGCAGCGACGTTCAGGGCGAATAGAACTAGCAGATGTAAGGGTCTCCACCTCATAATTGGTCGCATGTTCATCATTAAAACTCGTAAAAATATCTTCCGGGATAAACACTGGATTTCTTTGGTTGACACCCCAAAACCCTCGAATACAAATAGCACTGGTAGGCGGCAAGTACCCTAAAAACTTGCCATGATTAGGTATGCGAATTGCGAGGTTAATGCGTTCATTGGCAGTATCTTTAATCGATAAGTTTGCTACAAAATAGGGCAGCGGGATATTTTCTATAAAAAAATCATTTAAGAACTTATCTAGTTGCTCTTCTAACCCTTCACTATGCTTTTGATATTTTTCTTTTAATGCTGGGTATTTAAAAAATAAGCGCTTTAATGAATCTTTTAAACGTTTTTCACTCCGGTTAGATTCGTTGCTCCAATAAAGCACCCCTTCCAATTTTTTATTCGCCTCAGGCGCTATTTCTTTGTCAAATGAGCTAGACGAATCTTGCTCCTCATAATTTTTATTTTCTGATAACATGTCGTCAAAGTTGCTATCCATAACAGCCCTTATTTCCTTCGCTCAAAAAGTTAAGTTTCGAGCATCTCTAAATTTTCATAAATATTCGATCAAATTGGGTAAATCTCGAACGCATTTTGTGATATCAAGCAAGCTACTTAACCGCTTGAAAAAGCTTACTTTGTGATTTTTATACCTTAATATGTCCAACAAAAAACCATTCTAATTTACTATTTATGGAGTCTTTGTTGTTTAAACTCAAATGAAGGTACCCTTAACAACATACAACAACAAATTAACACATTAAAAAACTCTTTAATCGGTACGTTCAGTATTAATGACAATTCCATGATTTTAATATTCGTTACTCTTTTCATATTAGCCGAAGCACTTAAGTTAATTTGCTAATCAAAAGGCTGCATTTAGCTACAGGGCAAGAGCATGAAAAAAGTCTATGAGTTCAATATCTTTTCAAGGTAGGCTGTACTGCACATAGCTTTTTAATAAAGAAATAGTTTAGTAGTTAAAATAATTAAAGATCTCAATTTAATTAACGTGGTATTATGGTCACTAGCAAACGCTTTTTCATCCGCACCCGCTAGCTCAATAAAAAGGTTGTAGTGCTCAAAAAATTACTCGTTTTATTATCCACAGCTAACTCCATTTAAGCCCTTTCTTTAACTTACTGAGTATCTATTTTTTCAACCGTTCTTGTATTAATGACAACCATAATACCAATATAAGTTTAAAATTATACATTTTTAATCAAAAAGATATACATACAAAAAACGGCCACTTTTTGTGGCCGTTTAAGTTGCATACTTTAAAGCGAGTAGCGTACTTTTTAGATTCGAACTTTAGCGATAGTTGTGCATATCAAAAAGTATTTTAAACATGATTTAACGTGCACAACACATTTATAAACATTGATTTTACTCAACCGTAACCGATTTTGCTAAGTTACGTGGTTGGTCAACGTCAGTGCCTTTTATTACCGCTACGTAGTACGACAGTAACTGTAATGGCAGTGTATATACAACTGGGGCAATTACGTCATCTACGTGGTTTACGTTGATTACACGCATTGTGTCGTCTGACTCAAAGTGTGAGTCTTTATCAGCGAAAACGTAAATAATGCCACCACGTGCACGTACTTCTTCTACGTTTGATTTAAGCTTTTCAAGCAATTCGTTGTTTGGTGCTACAACAATAATTGGCATGTCGGCATCAATTAGCGCTAATGGGCCATGTTTAAGCTCACCGGCTGCGTATGCTTCAGCGTGGATGTATGAAATCTCTTTAAGCTTAAGCGCGCCTTCCATTGCGATTGGGTATTGCGACCCGCGACCTAAAAACAGTGAGTGGTGCTTATCAGCAAACCCTTCTGCAAGGTCTGCAATGCCATCAGCCAACAATAGCGTTTCTTCTAATTTAGCTGGAAGCAATTTTATAGCGTTAACAATCGTGCTTTGATCTAATCCTTTTTCTTGCGCAATAGACGCAGTAAGCATTAACAAACCAACCAACTGGGTAGTAAATGCTTTAGTAGAGGCAACACCAATTTCAGCACCGGCTTTGGTCATAAAGGCAAGGTCAGATTCACGCACAAGCGATGAGCCTGGTACGTTACAAATAGTCATTGAACCCATGTAGCCTTGCTCTTTGGCTAAACGAAGCGCAGCTAAAGTATCAGCCGTTTCGCCCGATTGAGAAATAGTTACTAGCAGGCTGTTTTCGTGTACAAACGATTGACGGTAACGGAACTCAGAGGCAATCTCTACGTTACAGCTAACACCTGCAAATTGCTCAAGCCAGTAACGAGCAACCATACCTGAGTGGTAAGACGTACCACAGGCAATAATTTGTACGTGTTTTACGTCTTTAAATATTTGCTGTGCGCTTTCACCAAAGGCATCAATCGCGACGCGGTCGTCGTTTAAACGTCCTTCAAGGGTGTTACGTACTGCAAGTGGCTGCTCATAAATTTCTTTTAACATGTAGTGACGGTAATCACCTTTGCCTGATGCATCTTGTGTGATGTTTGATTCAATGACTTCACGTTCAACGGCATTGCCGTCTACATCAAAAATTTCCACACTGTTACGGGTGATACGCGCTACATCACCTTCTTCAAGGTAGATAAAGGTACGAGTTACTGGTAATAATGCAAGTTGATCAGAAGCAATAAAGTTTTCACCAAGGCCTAAACCAATAACTAACGGGCTGCCTGAGCGCGCTACAATAATTTCGTTATCATTCGCTTTATCAAATACAACTGTACCAAATGCACCTTCAAACTGTTTAACAGCTGCTTGAACTGAGGCTAATAAAGTGGTGTGCTGCTGGCGAAGTTGATGAATTAAATGCACCATTACTTCGGTATCTGTGTCTGATAAAAACTCGTAACCATCGCCTTTCAGCGCTTCACGTAAGCTGGCGTGGTTTTCAATAATACCATTGTGCACTAAGGCAATTTCGCTGTTTGAAATATGCGGGTGCGCGTTTGCTTTCGTCACGCCGCCGTGAGTTGCCCAGCGAGTGTGTGCAATACCGGTAGTACCTTTTACGCCAGCTTCATCAAGCGCGTTTTCAAGGTTTACTACTTTACCCACTGCTTTTACAGTATTAAGTGTATTACCATCTAAAAGTGCCACACCAGCTGAGTCGTAACCACGGTATTCAAGACGCTTAAGGCCTTCAACTAAAATTTTATTTACTGGGCGTTCTGCAACTGCCCCAACTATTCCACACATAATTTCTCCTTTTGCACATGCCAAAGCGTCAACTTTGGGTTTGTATGTGTTGTTTAATATTTAAATGAACATCACAGGTGTTGTCGGCCTGTAATAAACACGAATTTGTAAATTTATAGCTCAGCGCAGATCAACTGCACACCACACGCTTGTATTGCTTGGCGAGTATCGAGTGCTAAATTGCTGTCGGTGATAAGCGTAGTCACTTGCTGCCAAGGTAATTCTAAATTAGGGATTTTTCGGCCGATTTTTTCTGACTCCACCAGCACTATAACTTCACGAGCAGCGCCCGCCATAACTTGGCTTAGGCCTACAAGTTCATTAAAGGTAGTGGTACCGCGCTCAACATCAATGCCATCAGCACCAATAAATAGCTGATCAAAATCATAAGAACGTAAAACCCCCTCAGCAACTTGCCCCTGAAACGACTCAGAATGCGGGTCCCACGTACCACCGGTCATTAAAAGTGTTGGCTCGTTTTCCAGCGCTAATAAGCGATTAGCCACTTTAATTGCATTAGTCATCACCACTAAACCGCGCTTATTACCCAGTTCAGGGATCATTGCTGCTGTAGTACGACCACTGTCGATAATAATGCGGTTATGATCTTTGATTAGTGCTGCTGCGGCTTTGGCAATCGCCACTTTACGTTTTGAATCAATATCATCGCTTACAATTTCTTGCGGCAATGCAATCGCGCCACCGTAGCGGCGCAGTAATAGTCCGCTTTTTTCAAGCGCTGTTAAGTCTTTACGAATGGTTACTTCAGAGGTTTGAAACTGCTCAGCTAAAATATCTACGGCTACTTCACCTAACTCATTAACTTGAGTAAGAATAAGGTGACGACGTTGCTGGGTGTTTCGTTTAGTCATAAAGTAAACCATTTAAGTTTCGTTTCGAAAGTTACGAGATTTTAAACGAAACTATGAAAATGGCAAGTGAATGTATAAAAATACCTCTAAATTCATAACAATATAATAAACCCTTCCAAGCGTTGATCTTATTAGCAATCAAGTTAAGCTAAGTGAAATTATAAATAATGGCATTAATTCATGAATAAATTCAACAGCCTTGATAAGTCATACTTAGAGCAACGTAAAATCACCCATGAAATCTGCCGCTTGTTTGCTAAAAGCCCCAGCAAAGGCAATTTAAAACGCATTAAGGGGCTTTTTGCGCAGTGTGGCGATGGAGTGGTTATTGAGGCAGGCTTTCACTTTGACTATGGCTCGCAAGTTCAAATTGGTGATCGTACTTTTATAAACATTAACTGCACTATGTTAGATGCGCCAATTAATGAAGGAGCCATAAGCATTGGCGACGATTGTTTAATCGGCCCGAACGTTCAGCTTTTGACAGTCTCTCATGCAGTTAATCCCATAGAGCGGCTCAATAAAGAAAACTTTGCAGCACCTATAACCATTGGCAATAACGTATGGATAGGCGCGGGGGTTATTGTACTTGCAGGTGTTAGCATTGGCGATAATGCTGTAGTAGGCGCAGGCTCTGTCGTCACCAAAGATATTGCAGCAAATACTGTTGTTGCAGGTAATCCCGCAGTGAAAATTAAAGATATTTAAACAGCACGACTCAAGTTTGCGAGCATATAAAAACTCGGCTTAAGCTCCTGTCGCGGGATAAACCCGCTACTGCCTCCCCCCTCAAATTGTTGGTCGTCATTTATGACGACAAGAATATACAAAAGGCCTATCAATAAACAGAAAGGCCTTGGTTGGGAGATTTTTTAGTTATTATTCATACCGTAACGTTAACGAAGGTCTTGTACTGGCGGCTTTAAAAGCAAGACTGGCAACTGTAAGCCAAGTAATAGCAGCCACGCTTAGTGCAGCAATTAAGTAAACCCACATAGCTTGATCAACACGCTCATTAAAATTAGCCAACCAATCTCCTACCAGCCAATAAGTAAGCGGATATGCTATGGCCACACTAACCACGACTAAAATCAAAAACTCTTTCGCCAGTAGATTCATAATACTGATGCGTGATGCGCCAAGCACTTTACGCACCGCGACTTCTTTTTGGCGGCGTAATACCGAGAATGACGCTAAACCAAAGGTCCCCACACACGCTAAGAAGACAGCTAAGCCAGAGAATAAAGTGACAAACTCAGTAGCACGTTCATCATTACGATAAAGCGCACGATAATTGTCAGCCATCATTTCTATTTTTGGGTCATAAATATCAAGTGTTTCGGCCAAGATGCTAGCAAGCTGTGACTTTATATGCGGGAGCTGTGTTAAATCCAGATTAACGATAATTCTACCAACCCAACTGCTGGTGTAACCGCAAATGAAGATGGTTGAGGGCTGCGTATCTTTAACGCTGCCTACTTTTATATCTTTAACGACGCCAACAATCGTTATGGTAAGTTCTTGGCCGTAACCTGTGTCTGTGCGCCAAATGCTACCAATTGCATCTTCTGCAGTTACATAGCCCGCTTGTTTAGCTAAAGATTCGGTCAATATTGCTGACGCGGTAGCTTGAGTATCACTGACTTTATTAAACCAATCAGCCCCCATTTTTGCACTAAAGTCACGCCCAGCTACCAGTGATAAATCCAAAGCACTCACAGCATCATTACCCACACCAATAAAGGGTAAAGTTTGTTTAGTAAACTGACCGTTATCAGCCGTAAATGTACGAGACGAGTTATAAGCACCGGTTAGTGAAATATCTATTACGCTGGCTTGTTTCACACCATTAATAGCGTTAATGCGATCTAACAGCACATTGTTTTGGTTATAGAATATATCTCCTGCGTCAATATCACTGATCATCAGCTTGCCTTCTTTTGCGTAACCAACAGGGAGTGACTGCAAATGTGCCAGCTGCTGTTGTAACAATAAGGCGGCAATGATCAGTGCGACCGACAACGCAGACTGTAAAACTAATAAACTTTTTCTAACGGCAATGGCTGTGCGGCCGCGTTGCATGTCACCACTAAGTACACGCTTAGCACTAAACGCCGACATAAACATCGCAGGATAAATCCCTGCAAGCAAACCAACCAATAAGGTAACAACGGCAATTGCTGCACCTAAGGCTGAGCTGTAATTAAGCGCTAGCTGACGATCAACTAATTGGTTAAAAGCTGGTGTTAATAATTCAACCAACATGCATGCTATCAGTGCTGCAATAACGGTTATAAGTAATGACTCAACTAAAAACTGGCAAACAATTTGTGTCTTACTCGCACCAAGGGCCTTACGAACACCGACTTCTTTTGCGCGCTTTGCAGATTGCGCAATACTCATATTGATAAAGTTAAAAGCCGCTAGCAGTACTAATAAAATACTCAAACCAATACAAATACGCAGCGTTGAAAGCGAGCCATTCATTTTCATTTCAAAATTAGAGCTTGCGGTTAAATGCAAAGCAGTTAAGGGGTGTAATGTAAGCTGGGCTGAATCATACTCAGAATCTTTATAAACAACTTCTCTATAGCGATGCTCAATAGCTTTAGCAAGCTTGCCAACATCAGCGTCAGGAGTAACCCGGATATATGTATAGCCATTGTTATTTTGAAAGTTATTATTTGCAGGTGGCTCTTTAATTAATGCTTGAAAAAAGAAGTGCGTATTATCAGGTAAATCAGAAAACACAGCACCGACTTGCCAACGCTTATTTCCCTGTATTAAAGTTTCACCAATAATAGCTGTGCTACCAAAAATCCGTATTGCATACTGCTCGCTGAGTGCAATCATATTTGGCGTTGCAAGTACTTTTGCCAGATCCCCAGCTGCAATATCGATATTGATAAAATCAGTCACGTTACTACGCGCCGCAAGCACATTTTCTAATTTGTAACCAACGCCATCACGAACAAACTCAGAGCCTGGCGGAACCAAATCAAGTGAGAGTATGTCTTCAATTTCAGCCATGTCTTTAAAAGACGCGATCACATCTTTATTGACAACTGGTGCTCCCATTCCAAGTGATGGGAAATATTGATATACACGATACACGCGATCAGCATTAGGTTGCTGTTCATCATAAGAAGCTTCATTAAAGGCAAACATGGCCACTAAAATAGCCGCAGCTAAACCAACACTTAAGCCAATGATGTTAAGTAAAAAATGTTGTTTTTGCTGTTTAAATGCCCGTAGGGCTGTCACTAAATAATTAATAAACATGTTAAGCAACCTCAGCAGCGCTTTGCTGCACAACATTCGCTTTGTCAAGCATCACTTGGCCGTCGAGTAAGCGTACTAAACGGTCAGCATATGCACCTTCTTTCTCTGAGTGGGTCACCATAATTACTGTGGTGCCTTCGCGGTTTAGCTCGCGCAACATAGCCATGACTTCATCACCATTTTTAGAATCGAGGTTACCGGTTGGCTCATCGGCTAAAATTAGTTTAGGATTAATCACTAATGCACGCGCCACGGCTACCCGTTGCTGCTGACCACCCGAAAGCTGCTGTGGTAAATGCTCGCCTCGGTGATCAATGCCTACGCGCTTTAAAATGGCTTCAACGCGTTGTTTGCGCTCACTTTTTGATATTTTTTGATACTGTAATGGTAGCTCTACGTTCTCAAATACAGTTAGCTCGTCAATTAAGTTAAAGCTCTGAAATACAAAACCGATTGATGCTTTACGTAGCTCCGACAATTGCTTTTCGCTGTACCCTGCGATGTCTGTTCCAGCAAAATCAAAGCTACCTGCACTTGGTGAATCCAACATACCTAAAATAGACAGCAAAGTTGATTTACCACAGCCAGATGGCCCCATAATCGCTAAAAAGTCACCTTCGTTTACGGTTAAGTTAATGTTACTTAGCGCTGTTGTTTCAACATCTTGAGTACGAAATACGCGGCTTAAATTAGTTAGTTTGATCATTGTTATTTTCCTTAAAATTGTAGTTGCTGTGCTTTATCAAAGTTACTGTAGCTAGAGGTAATCACTTGCTCCCCAGCATTGAGCCCTTCAAGCACTTCAAAATAGTTTTGATTCTTTTTGCCTAAGCGAATATCACGACGCACTGCTTTATCGCCACCTTGCTCAATAACATAAACCCAGTTACCGCCCGAGTTGGTAAAAAAGGCGCCACGTTTAAGCAGTAGAGCATTGTTTTTGTCACCCCCCAGCATTAACTCAATATCAATGCTTTGCCCGCGCTTAATGCTTTTGGTATTACTTGGTAAATCCACTTCAATTTGAAATTGCGACTGCTGTACGCGGCTATCAATTTTGCTCACCTTGGCGTTCACTGTGCCGCTTTCAAGTTCAATCATCACGGTCATGTCACGCTGTACTTGGTTTAAATAAAACTCATCAAGGCGTACCACTAATTTATATTCATTTGGAATATCAATTTGGCCTAATCGCGCGCCACTGTTTTTAGATTCACCAATTTCCACATCAAGCTCGCTTAGGTAGCCTGAAACAGGCGCTTTGATTAATAAATTGTCGAGATTTCGACGCGCAAACTGCAGGTTTTTTTCAAGCATTTTAGCGCTGTCTGATAACTGTGCGACTTGCACCTCACGGATTGAGTTTTCTTGCTTTTGGCGCTCAAGCGTGAGCTCTTTACGAGCGTGGTAATAATTTAAATCTTCTTCTAACTCTGCAAGTTGCTCCTGCGCTAATACGCCACTTTTAACCAAAGGTTTAGTTTGCTGTAAACGACGGGTGAGGTGCGTAATTTTTAGCTCTATTTCTAATAAGTCACGGCGTAAATTTAACCGGCTGGTTTCCATAGTCATTTGCGTATTGCGTAAAAAATTTAGCTGCTCAGTTACTTGGGCTTCGCGACTCATTACATCTAGTTGTAAGTTGGTATTGCTCAAACGCACTAGTGGTTGGCCTTTCTCAACATATTCGCCTTGCTCCACTAAACGCTCCTCAACTTGCCCACCGGCGATGGTATCAAGGTAAATACTGGTTTTTGGTACCACTTGACCGCGTAAACTTAAGGCATCTTTAAATGCACCTTGTTTCACCGTGCTAACGGTTAAGCTACTGCGCTCAATATTCTGGCTACGACCTGTATTACCTGTTTGTGTAAACCCATACGCAGCGGCAGCAACACCCAATGCCAATGCTGCAAAGGTGAATTTCTTTAAATACTTTTGAGTAAATGAGCGTTCTATTTTCTTATCCATGTTGGCCACCTTGATACAGGTTTAATAAACTAATTACCGATAGTTATTACAAACGCTGTGCCAACTTTATTTAATATTAAAATTCAATACCTTATAATTAAATGAAATTATTATTATGTTTGTAGTGTCCGTTAATAGAACACTTTTTTATTTTATAAACGTCCATTTATGGACACTGTTCCTTTTTTGTTTTAGGCTAAATAAAACTCTATAAAAATAAAAATCATGAAACACACAGGCTCGCTTTTAATTGTTGATGACAACCCCGATATTCTAATCGCCGCACGGTTATTACTAAAGCAGCATTATCAAAGCGTTAAAACCACTGACAACCCATTTGAAATTGCAGGCATCATTAACGAGCAACGCAAAGCTGATCAGCCAATTGATGTGATCTTACTCGACATGAACTTTACCCAAGACTCCATCAGCGGCAAAGAAGGTTTTTATTGGCTAAAAAAAATCATCGAGCAAGACGCTAATATCGTTGTTTTGTTAATGACCGCCTACGGCGACATGCAACTCGCGGTGGATGCTATTAAAGCAGGCGCATCTGATTTTATTGCTAAACCTTGGCAAAACGAGCAACTACTTGGCGCTGTGGCGGCGGCTTTTTCACATGCCAAAGACAAACAGCAAGTGGGTAAGCTTACCCGTCAAAAGGACGGCCTTAATCAAGTACTCAATAATCAGCCATTTGAGTTTTTAGGTCAAAGCGCCGCTATGCAGCAGATATTCACCACCATTGAAAAAGCCGCACAAACTGATGCCAATATACTGATCACCGGCGAAAGCGGCACAGGTAAAGAACTCACCGCGCATGCCATTCATCAAGCAAGTATGCGCCATAATCAAACCTTTATGAGTTTAGACATGGGTGCTGTGGCACAAAACCTATTTGAAAGTGAGCTATTCGGCCATAAAAAAGGCGCATTTACCGATGCCAAAAGCGATCGAATTGGTAAATTTGAGCTCGCCCAAGGCGGTAGTTTATTTTTAGATGAGCTGGGTAATTTACCCCTAGAGCATCAAGCTAAACTGCTTGCCGCATTACAAAACCGCAAAATTACACCTGTTGGCGGCAGTAAAGCAGTTGATATTGATATCCGCCTAATTTGTGCCACTAATGATAACCTTGATCAAGCTGTCGCCGAGGGGCGTTTTCGCCAAGATTTGTTATACCGAATAAACACCGTTGAAATTCGCTTACCGGCTTTACGTGAACGCAGTGATGACATCCCAATGCTAGCAGATTATTACCTCAATCATTTCGCACAAAAGTACAAGCGCAACTTAACCATAAAAACACATGATATGAGCTTACTTTGTCAATATGCATGGCCAGGCAATGTCCGCGAGCTTGCTCATGCTATTGAGCGGGCTGTTATTTTAAGTGATGGCGATAATCTTGATGTTAGCTCAGTGATTGGTAGTACTGGTGCTACTAATCATACAACCACCAATGACAACGAGGCATACGACACCTTTGATCTTGAGATACTCGAGCAGCGCACTGTGCGTGCAGCGCTAACACATTACCAAGGTAATGTTAGCCATGCGGCCAAAGCCTTAGGGTTAACGCGTGGTGCTATGTATCGCCGTCTTGAAAAGTATGGGCTATAACAATGCGCCCTCATTTATTATTAACTATTAATATTGTGGCACTTATTAGCGCCAGCGCACTCGTTAGTTATCTATTACAAAATAATGGGCTTTCAGCAACTTCGCTGTTAATTATATTAGTCACTGCGGCCTTGATAACGCATATTTTTACGCTCTTTAAGCGCCAACAAAAACAAGCAGAAATGGTGATCCGCGCCTTAGCCAATGGCGACAGCACCTTAGGTCTTGGCCAACAACATCCAATGCGCCAACAATTTGAGCAAGTAAAAACGCAAATGCAAACAGCACGCTTTAATGCCGAACAACAAGCGCAGTTTTTGCAAGCACTGCTTATTCATGTTGATTTAGCGGTTATGGTATGTGACGACAACGGCAAAGTGATTGAATCAAACCCAGCAGTCAGCAAACTACTGGGTAAAAACTTCCAAAATTTACATGAGTTAGGCGCTGTTGGAGAGTTAATTTTAAACGCCGAACATAATATCCGCAGCACCACCTACTGGCAAAATGGCGAGCAACACGACACCCTATCAATTCAACTTAGTATCGCTGAAATACAAGGTAAAGTGCGTCGCGTAGTGAGCTTACAGTCAATTCACGACCAGTTACAACTCAAAGAACAACAAGCGTATAAACGCCTAACTAAAGTACTTACGCACGAAATTGCCAACTCTATTACCCCGCTTTCATCGTTAGCTGATACGTGCAGCAATTTACTGCCACAAGAACTGTGTTTTATTGATATTGAAGATAAACAAGACTTACAGCTTGCACTAAGCACCTTAGCATCAAGAACGGCACATTTAGGCGACTTTATTGCTCGTTTTCGCCAAGTTAGCAGCTTACCTAAACCTAATTTAGCGCCTGAAAATTTAGCCGATATGCTAGCGCGTATTGTCACCTTGCATCAACAACAGTCGCGTGAGCTGCAAATCAATATAGAACTTACAATTAAAAGCCAGCAATTAGTGATGCTAGACAGTAGTCAAATAGAGCAAGTATTAGTAAATCTTATAAAGAACGCATTTGAAGTGCTAAGCAGCAACAAAAAATATAACGCGCAAAGCCCCGCTCAGCCAAACATCAAGCTCAGCTTGGCACAAAACGCCAGCCAACAACTCTATGTTGAAGTGAGCGATAATGGCCCAGGCATCAGCGAACATGTGGTGGATATGATCTTCGTACCATTTTTTACCACTAAACAACAAGGATCAGGTATTGGCTTGAGCCTATCAAGGCAAATTATGCTCAACCACGGCGGTGATTTAATTTATGTACCAAAACCACAAGGCGCATGCTTTAGATGTGTGTTTGGTTAAATTAACTTAAAGATCAGTGGGCTTACCAATATAAGCCCGTAGCAAAAGCCCGCTTTAACTTGCCATGCTTTATATTTACCTGTGACTTTAATCCCTATAAATGGGCTTAATAGATCGATACGACGCGCACCAATAAACACCAACCAACAAATAATGAAAGTGAGGCTGAGTATAAGTAATGGCTCTACAAAGCCACCTAATTGCAGCTTCGACAAATAAAAGGCAAGGCCAATAATTACACTTTGATGTAATAGATAAAACGGAAATACGGCTGAGTTTAATAACGCTAATTTAGGGTGATCGTGATTCAAAAAGCGTTTTGCTAATGCCAGCATTAACATCACACCCACTAATCGTTGCGCGGTATACAGCATATCCATGCTGGTAATTTGCCATTGGCTCGTAGCTGGTTTTTGCCAAATCATGTGATAACCCAGCACGACAACTAAATAACCTAAAATGAATACCACTAATAACGCCTGCCAGTGACGTAGCAGTTGGCTGTAAAATGCAGGCTGCCAAGCAAGCAAGTAACCGTAAAGTAAAAACAACGCGCCCATGGGGTATCGGAATGTATCACTCGGCCAGCTCAGTTTTAAAATACACAGCGGCAATAGCAATACAATAAAAACAATAACTAACGATCGCTCACATAAACGCGTCATTATTGCTTGCACAGTAGCGTGATGAAGCAGCGGTATCATTAACACCAGCAATAAAGTAAATTGCCATAACGAACGTAAGTACCAAAGATGGTTTACATCAACATGTGGCCAAATACCTGCTTGGTAGTGATTAAATAAAGGGTTAGTTAAATCAAAGAACTGCTGGTAGAACTGCCAAAAGCTCATAGCTAAACCAACCTCTTGGCTCATTTGCGCATAAAGCTGAATCGGCACTATAAACCAAATGCCAAACAATAAAGGCAGTAATATTTTTACACTGCGCGTAACTAAAAACATATCTAAACTAAAGCGCGCAATAATAAAGCGCAGCGCTACTCCTGAAATAAACCAGATTAGTCCCATTCGCCACGGTGACAGTAACAACATGACATTTTCAACACTGCTAGACAAATACTGGCTTTTAAAATGAAATCCCCAGTTTTGGCTGTATAACATGCCGGTGTGATAAAAAATTAATAAACCAAACGCAATCACCCGTAGCCAATCAAGATCATAACGGCGCTTTGGCAGTTCATCATGCTGATTAAATACATTTAGCCATGGCTGTAATAGCGTACGTGTTGTGTTTTTAATTACTATTTTAAGTTTCATGGTAGATTTAGCTTACGACTAATTAATAACAAATATGAACAACAATCTGCGTTAAGCAATCAGAAAAGGCCGATAAAACAGTCAGTAGGGATAAACGGTGGATATCAGGGATGATAAGTTTGGTGATCTATCACTATCTTGCTAGTCTAATTATGGTCTTTTAAAGAGTAACAATAATAATGATCTCCTTAACGCATTTTCAGCGCTACCAGAGATGGTATGCGGCATTATTTTTATCTAGCTATATTTTTATCAACAATACTATAAATGCCAGCTCAAACATTATGGAAGCCCAGCGAGATGGCGAACTCCCATTTATGATCTGGGAGCCGTTTGTATGGGAATATTCCAGCGCTATTGGCACCTTGTTGTTGTTTCCCGCTTTAGTTAGGCTATTAAAAACCCAGCCTTTTAATTGGCAAAAAATCCCCCGCTCATTACTGCTATATCTGCTGGCAAGCATTGCTTTTTCGTTATTGCATATTGGCATTATGGTCACCATTCGCAAGCTCATTTACACCGTACAAGGCATGTATTATGACTTTGGTTTGGTCTGGTTTGAATTACTTTATGAATACCGCAAAGACTTGTGGGGGTTCTTATTTTTAATTGCTGTTATTAAAACCTATCAATATGTAGTGAGCCAATTAAGTGGTGAAGCAGCACCGATCAGACAAGGCGAAGATACGCCTGAAAATTTAAATTTCGATAGACTACTGGTAAAAAAACTGGGAAAAGAATTTATTGTCCGCGTAGCACAAATAGACTGGCTTGAATCTAGCGGTAATTATGTAAATCTACATATTGATGCAAGAATTTATCCGTTACGTGCAACTATGAGCCAACTTATAACTCAGTTAGAACCGCAAGGGTTTTGCCGTATTCATCGCTCCCATGGCGTTCGGTTAGATGCGATTGAATCAATCACGCCACTACCGAGCGGAGACAGTGAAGTAAAACTTACAACCGGCAAAGTACTTAACTTATCGCGTCGCTATAAAGAGCAATTTAAGGGACAGTTAAATTCAACTACAAGTCATTCTTAACTCACGCTATGTTAAGCTAGCCTGATTTAAGTTAACCGCATTTATATTTTCGGAGTAGTTTAGTACGTGTCTTTAAATCGATTTATCCGAATTCTGCCATTGATTGTTATTTTATCCGGTTGTGAAACCACACCCGAAAAACCATCTTCACAACCTGATATTAAGGCTAACCCAAATATTGTTGTTAAAGAACAAAACGAAAATATTGAGCAAATAGCTCCCTTAAGTCCTCAGGAACTCGATGATGTGTGGCAACGCATCCGAGCGCAGCTTACATTTTCCAATTCTAGCCACCCAGATGTGCAACAACGCATTGCATGGTATTTATCTCACCCAAACTATATGGATGAAATTAGTCGCCGTGCTGAGCCTTACCTTTATTATATTGTCACAGAGGTTGAAAAACGGAACTTACCCATAGAATTAGCGTTAATGCCGCTAATTGAAAGTGACTTTGATGCCAGTGCCTATTCGCACAAGCATGCATCTGGGCTTTGGCAATTAACGCCTGCCATTGCTAAGTACTTTAAGGTAAAAATTAGCCCTTGGTACGATGGCCGCCAAGATGTGATCGACAGTACCCGCGCTGCTCTGGATTTTATGGAGTACTTATACAAACGCTTTGATGGTGATTGGTATCACGCTATAGCAGCCTATAACTTAGGTGAAGGCCGTGTACTTAGAGCGATCAGCAACAATAAAAAGCAAGGTAAACCAACTGACTTTTTCAGTTTAAAACTCCCTCAGCAAACCAGTCAGTATGTACCTAAACTACTTGCTGCGGCACAATTATTAAAAAGCCAAAAAATGGCGTTCCCTGCAATAGCAAATAAAGATGCAATTGCCAAAATAGCCATTTCTGGCTCAGTTATTTTAGATAATAAAGCCCAATGGCAACAGTTAGAGCCCTTAAACTACGGGGTCATTCGCTTTCCGGCGATTATTGATGCACCGCATCTCGTCGTTCCTGCTAGTGAGCAAAAGCAATTTGAGACTATGATTGCTGATCAAGATTCTAACGACTACAGCCAATGGCAACATTATACAGTTAAGCGTGGCGATAGTTTGAGCGTGATCGCTAAGCGCTACAAAGTAACTGTAAGCCAACTAAAAGCATTTAATAATTTGAAAAATAGTACCATACGTATTGGTCAAAAATTAGTGCTACCGCAGTTAGCCGATACGCAAATAGAGCATAAGGTTAAATCTGGCGAAAGCTTGTGGAAAATAGCTAACCATTACAAAGTCAGCATCACTAAGCTAAAACAATGGAACAGCCTTTCAAGCGATCGCTTAAAAATAGGCGATAAGCTAACCGTATTTTTATCAGCAAGTTAATAACATGAACGCTGGATAATAAGCCTATCTTCAGCGGCTATATGCAATGCTAACTGTGTTAGGCCTGAATAATTAAAGGGCTGCAATCATGCAGCCCTTTGCAAACAGTGATTAATCATCAGCTTGTGATTTAGTGTGGTACCAATTTACTGTGCGGGTCAGCATCATAATCAAACTCAGTACCACAAATACCAATCGTGTTAAGTTATTGACCATTTATAGCGACAGATAAATACAGTGATAACAAGGCGTAAGTTTCGACATGTAGTTGTTCTACTTGAATAAATTATAACGCAGTTAGCACTTTATTTAGCTCGCTAGAATGGTTAAATATTTAAGTCGATTGGTATAAGTATCCATACTCAAATTGCTCTAAAGGTAGATTCCCTGGGATGTGAAGGAGCGTTTGTTTGATAAATAGGGATACACATGCCGTGGAGCATAGGGATTGCAAGAGCGGCCACTACTGAGTTCACCATGGGGTCTTGGCTTGGTGTTTTCATTTTATTCCAGACAACAAAAAACCCGTCACATCGCTGTAACGGGTTTCTCTTATTTGGAGCCTGGCAATGTCCTACTTTCAC